>JBCDDI010000243.1:0-5874 GCA_039180365.1 Pseudomonadota bacterium | reverse complement strand
GGGATTCTGCCCGGCCTTTGTACTGGTCCGTGGTGGTGCCCTTAAACGGCCGACGGGCGTCGACCTTTCCCTGGAGGCGCTGCGGCAGATGGCGCCGCTCCCAGCAACAACCGACTCAAGGGTTAACCTCGTGATTGCCGGTGTTGGCGGCACTGGGGTCGTGACTGTCAGTGCATTGCTCGGCACTGCCGCCCATCTCGACGGCCTGGCAGTCAGCACCCTGGACATGACCGGCCTTGCTCAGAAGGGTGGGGCCGTTTTCTCCCATGTACGCATCGCCGGGAGCGCCGGGGCCTTGCACGGCACGCGCATTGCTGCCGGTGAGGCGGACATGCTGTTGGCCTGTGATCTCATTTCCGGCGCCAGTCGGGATGCCCTGGTGCTTACGGACCCGACGCGAACCGAGGCTGTCGTCAATACGGACGTTGTGCCCACGGCGGAGTTTGTCCTGCATCAGGACGCGGACCATCACGGCCAGGAGCGCATCGCACGTATCGAAAGCCTGACTCGCAACGCTCGGGCGATTGATGCAGCCGCGCTCTGTAAAGCCGTGCTCGGCAGCACGGCCGCTCTGAACGTTTTCCTGCTTGGCTATGCCTGGCAGCAGGGAGCTATCCCCGTGAGCGTCGAAGCGCTGGAGCACGCCATGGAGCTCAATGGCACGGCCGTGGCGGATAATCACCGAGCCTTTCATTTTGGCCGCCTTGCGGCGGCGTCGCCGACGACCTTTGAGGAGCTCGTTGCGGGTAACAGGACAGCACACATTCAAGGTGGATCTCGCCAGATGTTGGCTGCTGCCGTGGAAGCGGGTCCTATGGATTCGGGTCCCGGCGGGCGCGCGAGTGACGACCTGGAGACGCTGATCGCCTCCCGGCGCGCGCTGCTCACGGCCTATCAGAATCGCAGCTACGCCGAGCGCTTTGAGAATCTCGTTCGACGTGTGCAGATGGCAGAAGCAAAGCTCGAGGGGGACGATGCGTCGCTGACGCGTGCGGTGGCCGTGAGCTATGCGCGGCTGCTTGCCTATAAAGACGAGTACGAAGTGGCCCGTCTCTACAGCGATGGTCGTTTTGAAACACGGCTCGAACAGACCTTCGAGGGCGACTATCGGAAGAGCTACCTGCTCGCGCCGCCGCTCCTCGGTGAGAAAAAGCGGAGCTTTGGGCCCTGGATTGAATCCGGCTACCGCTGGCTGGCGCGTCTGAAGTTCCTCCGCGGCAGCTTCTTCGATCCCTTCGGCCGCTTCGAGGAACGCAAACTTGAGCGCTGGTCCATCGAGCACTTTGAAAGCGTTGTTGCAGAGCTCATCGACGGATTGGATGGCAGCAATCACGGTATTGCCCGATCTATTGCGGCGCTGCCGGACAGCGTCCGTGGCTATGGTCACGTCAAGGCTGGCAAGCGGCAGGCGTGGCTTCAGGAAGAGGCTCGCCTGCTGATCGAGTTCCATCGACCTCCGGCGCCCGTCCTGCTCTTTGATCCCGCCCGTCAAAGTGCAGCATGAGGATCGTGCTGCATCAGGAAAGTGCAGCCTGAGGGTCGTGCTGGCGGGCTGAGGCTTGTCCCACCCGGCTGCTAAACTCTCCGCCTTTCAGGCACACAGTGAGACCTCGCGCATGGACTTCGATTTCGGTCACGGCGAAACCCTCAACATGCTTCGGGATAGCGTGCGTCAGTTTGCGGCCAGCGAGATTGCGCCGATTGCCGCCGAAGTGGACAGCGCCAATGAGTTTCCCCGGCATCTCTGGACTAAGCTCGGCGACCTGGGCCTGCTGGGGATTACCGTTGAAGAGGCAGATGGCGGCGCGGGACTTGGCTATCTCGCCCACTGCATTGCCCTTGAAGAGATCAGCCGGGCTTCTGCATCGGTTGGTCTTTCTTATGGCGCGCACTCGAATCTCTGCGTGAATCAGATTCGCCGCTACGCGTCTGTCGAGCAGAAGGCGCGTTATCTGCCCGGGCTCATCTCCGGGGAGTATCTGGGCGCGCTTGCCATGAGTGAGCCCGGCGCCGGCTCAGACGTCGTCAGCATGAAGCTTCGTGCCGAAGAGCGCGGCGACGTTTATGTGCTGAACGGCAACAAGATGTGGATCACCAACGGTCCCAGCGCCGACGTCCTGGTGGTCTATGCCACGGTGGATCCGTCTCTCGGCAGTAAAGGCATAACCGCGTTTCTCATCGAACGGGACATGACCGGGTTCAACACCGGCCCGAAGCTCGACAAACTCGGTATGCGGGGCTCAGACACCTGCGAACTCATCTTCGAGGACTGTCAGGTGCCGAAAAGCCAGGTCCTCGGCGAAGTCGGCAAAGGCGTGAACATCCTCATGAGCGGCCTCGACTATGAGCGCGTGGTGCTCGCCGGCGGGCCCCTCGGCGTCATGCAGGCAAGCCTCGACATCGTCCTGCCTTACATCCACGAGCGGCAACAGTTTGGCGCGCCGATCGGCAGTTTCCAGCTCATGCAGGGCAAAGTGGCAGATATGTACACCACCATGAACGCCTGCCGGGCCTATGTGTATGCGGTGGCGGAAGCCTGCGATGCCGGCCGCACCACGCGCTTCGACGCTGCCGGCTGCATTCTCTACGCGGCCGAGAAGGCGACCTGGATGGCGAGCGAGGCGATCCAGGCCCTGGGCGGGAACGGCTACATCAACGACTACGCCACCGGCCGGCTTCTGCGGGACGCCAAGCTCTATGAGATTGGTGCTGGCACCAGTGAAATCCGCCGGATGCTGATCGGCCGGGAGCTTTTCGACGCCACCGGCTAGACTGCCCGACACTCCTGTTGTCGGGATTTGACTGGTTCGACTGCCAGCACCCTGCTGGCTATAATTCGCGCCCGCAAAACACTGACACGACGAAGAGCAAACATCAGCATGCGCGCCTTTTTCCTCATGAGCCTTAAGAGCCTCAACAGCATCACGAGCCCCAAGGGATCTATTGCCCGAACCCTGAAAGCGGTTTTGGGCGTTGCTGCCTTTATTGGCGCCTTTGCCGCCTTTGCGGATGCAGTGCCGCCCGGTACCGATGACGATATTCGCGCGCGCCTCGCGCCCTCAGGCAGTCTCTGCCGAGCTGGGGATCCCTGCAGCGGCGTCGCCGCGGCCGGCCCCGGCGCTGTCGCGTCCAGTGGGCCTAAGTCCGGTGAGCAGGTTTACGATCAGTTCTGCTTTGCCTGCCACGCAGCCGGCGTGGGCGGTGCGCCGCTCTTTGCCGATGCGGAAGCCTGGGCGCCGCGGCTCGATAAAGGCATCGATACGCTTTACGCCAGCACAATCAATGGCATCGGCATGATGCCGGCAAAAGGCACCTGCATGGACTGCAGCGACGACGAGCTTAATGCCGCCGTTGATTACATGGTGGGCCAGCTCTAGCCGCGGCTGACCGCCTCTCCACCCGTCGAATCGCCGCTCCAATCGTAGGCCCGATAGCTCAGAGCCTCGGTCAGGTGCGGTTGGGCGACGCGCACTGACGATTCGAGATCTGCCACTGTTCTGGCGACCCGCATGACGCGGTGTATGGCCCGCGCAGAGAGCCCGTAGCGCTCGGATGCGCGTCTGAGCACGCGCCGGGCCGCCCCATCCAGCGGCACCTGCCGCTCAAGTTCGATGCCATCGAGATGTGCGTTGCATTTGCCCTGCCGCTCGAGGGCGAGCCGTCTCGCTGCCTGCACCCGCGAGGGTGAAAACGCGGCAGGATCGGCTTCTTGCGCCTCTCCGAGCAGCAGCGCCTTGGGCACCTCTTCGACGGGTATGTGCAGGTCGATGCGATCAAGCAGTGGTCCTGAGACACGGGCCTGGTAGCGCCGTCGCTGATCCGGCCGGCAGCGGCAGCTGCCTTCCCGACAGACGAAGCCCGCCGGACAGGGGTTCATGGCTGCCAGGAGCAGAAAGCGGGCCGGGAAGCGAGCAGTACCGGCACTCCTGGCAACGGATACCTCGCGGGTTTCCAGAGGTTCCCGCAAAGCATCGAGAACGCTGGGTTTGAAATGCGGCAGCTCATCGAGAAACAGAACGCCCTCGTGGGCGAGGGAGATTTCTCCTGGTCGCGGATGTGAGCCGCCGCCTGCCATGGCGGTTGCGGACACCGTATGGTGCGGCGAGCGGATCGGACGACGGACACCCTCCACAAGGCTCATGCCGGCTGCCGAATACACGGCGGCGATTTCCATGGCTTCCTGATCGTTAAGTTCCGGCAGCAGTCTCGGCAGGTGTCGGGCCAGCAGCGACTTGCCGGTCCCTGGGGGACCGATCATGAGCAGATGGTGGCCGCCCGTGGCCGCGAGCGCGAGCGCCCGCTTAGCCTGCGCCTGGCCGATGACCCGCGGTGCCGGCTCTGCTGATGGTGCTTCTGTGCCTCGTGAGTGTGCCCGGAGGTTGTCGGGATGCTGGCCAGACAGGAGCCGCACCACGTCTTTCAGATGGGCCAGAGGTATCAGCCGACCTTCTCCGAAAGCCGCTTCCGCAGCGTTCTCTGCTGGGACAACGAGCCGCCGGGCTGCTGGCACCTGCAGGCCCGCGCACAGGCAGCCGCGAACAGCCCGCAGCGCGCCGGTCAGGCCCAGTTCGCCGAGCAGCTCATAGTCTGGTGCGTCACCGGGTTGCTGGAGTTGACCGCTGGCTCGGAGAATACTCACGGCAATCGCCAGGTCGAAGCGGGCGCCCTCTTTGGCCAGGTCCACCGGCGCGAGATTTACCACAACGCGACCGTCCGGATAGTCGAAGCCACAGTTGGCCAGGGCGCTGCGCACTCGATCCCTGGCCTCCCGGACCGCAACCTCGGGCATACCGACGACGGTCGTGCTGGGCAGCCCGCCAAGGAGATGGGTTTCGACGATCACCGACGGTGCGGTCATGCCGAACTGCGCCCGGGTCAGCGTCCGCGAACGGACGGTGACTTCTGCGTCAGCGCTGCCCTTCAAGCTCGGCGATCCTCGCCTCGAGGTCTGCGACCGTTGTTTCCAGCCGTTCCATGGTTTTCAGGTGCGCTTCGTATTCTCTGCGGGAGACGAGTTCGAACTGGTCGCTGAAGCCATCGAGAACCGGGCGCAGACGATCGCGCAGGGTTTCGGGGCCCATCCGGCTGAATTCGCCGAAGCCGCCAAGGGCTTCCTGAATCCTTCCGAGCAGCATATCGAGCGGGGTGCGGGCGCTGTCGTTGCTCTCGTTGCTCTCGTTCATGTGGGGCTTTACCTCTGTTCTCTGCAGCAGTGATCGCTGCGGATGGTACGTGAGTCGCTGTGACCGTGCGTGCCGATTCCGCCGCGGGTGCAGGTAAGCGTTCGTCCCAGGTCGCGAGCCCGTGGCTCCGTGCTGCAGCCACAGTTGCACCGAAAAGGTGCACTGATAGGGGGCGAAGTTCGCCCTATATTGGGGCGTCGCTGGGCGGAGGCGGGCCTGCACGGTGCGTTCTGGATCGTTAACTGATTGAAAATGTTAGACAAAAAGATTTGGCACGAAATCTGCCCTAAGACGGGCACGCGATCAGCAGCGCAGAGCTGTGCACCGGATTGTTGAAGTGAAGCAATCCGCCGGGGGCAGCGGACGCATCCGATTGTTGAACTTAATAAATCTATGGGGATTGCAATGAAACAAATCCAGCTTCGCAGCAGTGATGCTCGCTGCGTCCATGATCCAGGGGGCCAAGCGACCGCCTGCATCGGTTCGGGGTCGCAAAACGACTCCTTCATGGGGCATCGCACGGCGCTTGCCAGCCACACCGCTTTTGGTGACGGCTGCGCTCGTACCGTATCGAAGCGCTTCTAATTAGGTGAAAATCCCAGGTGCACAAGATCTTCCACAAAGATCTCTCGACCAAAGGCGCTCGCGCCGGGTGACGGGAGAACCGTGCACCACCGCTTGGACCTCGCTC
>JBCDDI010000242.1:0-5890 GCA_039180365.1 Pseudomonadota bacterium | reverse complement strand
TGGAAGCCGAGTTGCTCGGCGCGTTTCGCCCAGCGCCAGGAATCCACCTCCGAGGCGAAGGCTACGGAATATTTCATCGGGCTCCCCTCCCGTGACTTCCAGGCATTCTGGACCCGTTGCGGCAGAAGTCCAGGCACCCAGGCAATAGTCCGACCTCACCCTGCTGAGACTGGCAGCTCAGCCGGCTTTCTGCTTCCATGCGGGCATGCGCATCATGCGAAGGATCGCCATGTTCATGTTTGCCACTTTCGCCGTCGGCGCGATGGCGCTCACGACCCTGTCCTGGGCCCTGACCCCGAAGCCCGCCGGCCCTGCGCGAGCGCCGGACCCGGCCACCTACCCCGATGCCGTTATCCAGATCTACGGCGCCGACGTCTGGGGCGTGCGCGGCCGCTTCGCCATCCATACCTGGGTGGTCACAAAGCCCGCTGGGGCGGACCGCTACAGGAAGTACCAGGTGATCGGCTGGCGCGCACGGCGCGGCCAGTCCGTGGTAGCCATCAGCAGCGGCAATCCGGATGGGGACTGGTTTGGCGCAAAACCCACGTTGCTCCATGAACTGAAGGGCCCGGAGGCGGAGCCGCTCATTGAAGCCGTACATGCGGCCGCCCTGAGCTATCCCTTTGCCGATGAGTACGTCATGTGGCCCGGGCCGAACAGCAACTCCTTCACGGCCTGGATTGCTCTCGAGGTCCCGGAACTGGGCCTCAGCCTGCCGACCAAGGCGATCGGCAAGTCCTGGATGCTGGACGAATATCCGCGGCTGAAGGCGGCGGCGAGCGCCCTTAGGCAGGAATCGGGCCCGGCGGGTTCCGGGCCCGGCTAAGAACCGGGTTGGGCGCCGAAGTCGCCTTCGGCGCCCGTCTCCTCAGATCACTTCTTCCGCTTCCTCGACGCTGAAGGTCAGATCGTACTGACTGACCGGCAGCTGCCGAACCCGCGTGCCCGTGGCGGCGTAGATGGCGTTGGTGAGCGCCGGCGCAATGCCCGGCGTGCCCGGTTCCCCGGCACCGCCCATGGCCTCGCCGCTGTTGATGATGTGCACATCGATCTCCGGCGAATCCCCCATGCGCACCATGGGATAGTTGTGGAAGTTCGACTGCACAACGGCGCCCTGGTCGATCTGAATGTCACCATGGAGGGCGGCTGTCAGTCCGTAGATGATGCCTGACTCCATCTGTGCCGAGAGACCATCCGGTGTGACCGCAATCCCGGGATCCACGGCGCAGACCACGCGGTCGACGCTGACATCACCGTCGTTGACGGTCACATCCACTACCTGAGCCACGATAGAGCCAAAGGAGGTCTGCAGCGCAATGCCGCGGCCGCGACCCGGCTCAAGGTTCTCCCCCCAGCCGGCAAGCTCCGCCGCCTTATCAAGCACGGCACGGTGCCGGGGCTCGTCTTTCAACAGGGCACGCCGATATTCGTAGGGATCCTGGCCGGCTGCACCGGCAAGTTCGTCCACGAAAGACTCCGTAAAAAATCCATGCTGAGAGTGATCGACGCTTCGCCAGGGCCCGAAAGGTACGTGGGTCGGAGAATCGGCGTAGTGGATGTACTGGTTTGGCACCGCATAGGGGATATGCGGCGCTTCTGCCGGTTCGTGTTTATCGACGTACTGGTTTTCCCAGGCCATGGGCACACCGTCCGCATCAAGGGCTGCCTTGAAACGGCTGGTGATGGCCGGTCGATAGTGGTCGTGCTGCACGTCCTCTTCCCGGGACCAGATAAGCTTCACGGGCGTGCCTGCCGCCTGCGCCAGGAGCGCCGCCTGCACCACAGCATCATCCGTGGCCCGGCGGCCAAAGCCACCACCCATCATGTGGTTGCGGACCGTTACGTTCTCAACATCGAGCCCAAGCGCTTCAGCTACCGAGTAGCGGGTGCCCAGGGGGTTCTGGGAACCGACCCAGACCGTGCAGCTGTCACCTTCGATCGCCACCGTGGCGTTCATGGGCTCCATGCAGGCATGGGCGAGATAGGGAACGCGGTAGGTGGCTTCCACGGTCTGGCTGGCAGCAGCAAGTGCTGCGCTCACATCGCCTACCCGCACGTCTTCCTGCTCCGCACCGTCCGCGGTGGCCCGGGCCATATCCGTATCGAACTGCGCAAAGATATCCGCCTGACTGACGGCAGTCTGTTCAGGCTGGGACCACTCGATGGCGACCTTGCCGAGGGCCTGCTTTGCCGTCCAGTAACTGTCGGCAATAACGGCAACCGCATCGTCGAGCTGCACCACGTCCGTGACGCCGGGCTGGCTGCGGGCGGCCGCATCATCCACGGACTTTAGCTCCGCACCAAACACCGGCGCGGCCTTAATCGTCGCAATCTGCATACCCGGCACTTCGGCATCGATACCGAACATGGCCGTACCATCCACCTTGGCGGGGATGTCGTGCCGCGGCACGCTCTGACCGATGATGCGGAACGCTTTCGGGTCTTTGAGCGTTGGCGTGTAGGACGGCGTCAGCTCCGCCGCCTGACTCGCAAACTCGGCGAAAGGCGCCTCGCGACCGCTGGCTTCGTGGAGCAGCTGGCCTTCCCGGGCTTGAACCTCCGCAACCGGCACGCCCCAGCTCGCTGCCGCTGCTTTCACGAGCATCTCCCGGGCCGCTGCACCGGCAACGCGCATACCGTAGGCACCGGTGGCCCGGACGCTCAGACTGCCGCCGGTGATCTGCAGGCGCATGGTTTTCGCCACCTGCAGGAAGACACCATCCACTGTGCCAACGAGGGCTTTCGGCACTTCAGCTTCCCCGAGGAGGAAACCTTTGCCGAGCATGTAATTGGCGTACTCATCGTGGGCCGGCGCTTCCATGAAAGAGACATCTTCCCAGCGAGCATCCAGTTCCTCGGCAAGCATCTGCGCCAGGGCCGTCTGCGCACCCTGGCCCATCTCCGAATGCGGCACGATGGCAGTTACCTGGTTATTCGGATCAATCTTCACCCAGGCGCTGACCAGGGTTTCATCCCCTTCGGTCACCAGCGGGGCAAGCTTCGGCGCCCGATGTCCCGGGCGAATCGCTACGCCCACCACCAGCGCGCCACCGGCGACGACGCCGGCAGTAATAAATCCGCGACGCGACCACTTACCCATGGTTCACCTCCTCGGCTTCAGAGGCTGACGCGGCTGCAGTTGCCGCCGGGTCATAGATCCCCACACCGGCAGCGGTTTTGATGGCTTTACGGATCCGTGAGTACATGCCGCAGCGGCAGACGTTACCGTTCATGGCCGCATTAATTGCCGCATCGTCCGGGTTCGGATTCTCTGCGAGCAGCGCCACAGCGGACATGATCTGCCCGGACTGGCAGTAGCCGCACTGCGGTACCTGGTGGTCGATCCAGGCCTGCTGCACAGGGTGCAGCTGGCCGTTCTCGGCAAGCCCCTCAATGGTCAGCACCTCGCCACCTTGAGCGGCCGATACCGGCGTCACACAGGAGCGGATCGGCCGACCGTTTAAATGAATGGTGCAGGCCCCGCACTGGGCAATCCCGCAGCCGAACTTTGTGCCCGTCAGACCGAGGCGCTCCCGAACGACCCAGAGCAGGGGCGTATCAGGGGCGACATCGACGGTCTCACGAACGCCATTGACGTTGAATTCGATCATCTACCTCTCCTCGCCACACGCAACCACGGCTTCATGCCCGGTTCGCGGCGGAACTGAGTATAGAGGCTGGCTCAGGAGCCGTGAAATTTCGAAAAAAAGCGGCTTCAGAGACCGTGACGATCAAGGAAATCGATCAGAGCCGCGTTGAATATCTGAGGCTGATCCAGATTGACGGCGTGGCCGGCCTCAGCCACCACAACCTTCTCAGCACCGGCGATCTTGGCCGCCATGTAGTCCGTCGCGGCAAGGAACGGCTCATCTTCAGCGCCAACAACGACGAGGCTGGGTACCTCGATGGCGGGCAGGGACTCGATCACCCGCGGCGAATGCTGCGTCAGCAGCGACCGTCCGGCCCGAACGACGCCATTGAGATCCCGGTGCACGGCTGCCGACCTTTCTGCAGATCCCCCGCTCAGTGCCGCCATACCGTCCCGCTCGATGCTGTCTGCCATGGCATTAGCCTGCCGGTTCCAGGCGGCGCGCCCATCATCCCGCTTGTAGCCGGGGCCCGTATCGATGATGAGCAGAGCCCGGGTCCGTTCGGAATAGTCGCAGTGAAAGGCGAGGGACAGATAACCGCCGAGGGACAGTCCGCCGATGATGGCGGTTTCAGCACCCACAGCATCGAGGAGTGCTGCCATATCTGCGGTCGCCTCGCGCTCGAGGTACGCTTCAGGAGCCTCGGGGGCTGCAGATAGGCCATGGCCTCGCAGGTCCCAGAGAATCAGCGTGTGTCTGGCGCTGAGTGCCTCTATCTGTGGATCCCACATTCGGGCGGTGGCGGAGAAGCCGTGGGTCAGGAGCAGCGCCGGGCCGCTGCCGTGAACGTCGTAGCTGATTGCGACACCGTTTCTGTTGAGCATTGCCATGGGTGCCTGCGCCTAACCTAAAAGGGATTGCGATAAGTGATCCGCAGCCCGGTGCGCACCGTCACGGGCTCGCCGTTAATCAGCACCGGCTCAAAGCGCCAGCGGCGCAGCGTCCGGGAGGCGGACCGGGCGAAGACGGGCGGTGGATCGCCGAGCACCACAAGATCATCTACCCGACCTCGCTCGTTGACAGAGAACTCCACGTCGACAAAACCATCACCCGCATCGATGGTTCGACGCGGGTAGGTGAGCGGTTCCTGAAAGGTCGTCGTGAGCTCTGAGAAGGGGTAGAAACGTGGCCCGCTTGACGCTGCCGCGCCTGCCGCCATGGCCTCCAGATCATTGCTGACATCGTAGCTTGCCGGCCGGGCATCGAAGGCCAGGGCATCTTCGTCGGCAAAACCATCAGGCAGGCTGTCAGCACTGGGCGCGGCAGGTTCATCAAGGAGCGGTGCCATGGCATCGCGTACCCGGCCCTCCAGCGACTCCGCGGCATAGGCGGGTTCCAGGGAAGGGTTACTGACCACAAGATTCCCCGCCGGTGCGGCCGGGGCATCAGGTAAGGCCGCTGACTCACTGTTAACGATCAGTTCCACGGACAGAGCGCCGAGGGCCAGTCCCGTCGCGGAGGTTACGAGCGCATCAAGTTCGCCACCGGCAGAATCCTCTGCAGCCAGGACGTCTGACTCCGCCGAAGCAGCCAGGGCATCAGCATCACCGGGAGCGTCCGCGGCGCTGATCGTGGCGGACTCAGCTGTCGCCACCGTGTCTGGCGCCCTCGCGGTTTCGGACCGCTCAGCGGCGGCCTCTGGCGGCGCTGTTGGAGCGGTGGCGGCCGCTGCAGTACCCGCGTCTCTTGCGACAAGGTCAGGCCCTGAGGCGCCAGCGCTCACGCTCTCGTTTTCCACGATGGCTGCGACGGCAGCAGCCCCGGCCAATGTTGCGACAGCGGCTGCAGACGCTTCATTCCCGCTCGAATTTGCTGCCGCGGTCTCTTCTATTTCCGCCCCGGTCTCTTCTATTTCCGCCGCGGTCTCTTCTATTTCCGCCGCGGGCGCTGTTGTGTCCGCCGCAGACTCAATTGTGCCCGCCGCAGGCTCTTTTAAGTCCGCCGCAGTCTCTTTTGTCTCCGCCGCAGGCGCTGCGACCACATCGTTAGCCTCGGCAGTTTGAGCGGCTTCATAATCCGCCACAGCAACCTCCGGCGGCGCACTCACGGGATCATCAACAGATGCAGCACCAGCAACTGTGGCAGCCACAGTCGATGCATCCTCTGCTGCAGGTGTTCCTATGGCTCCCGTCCCCGGGGCGCGGTTCGAAAAAGCGTCCAGGGTGCCGGCAACCAGCACTTGCGAGACACCGGTAGAACTCGCCTGTTCGATCAGTCTGCCGGCGGCAAAAGCGTCCCCG
>JBCDDI010000241.1:0-5893 GCA_039180365.1 Pseudomonadota bacterium | reverse complement strand
GCTCGAATCACCGGAGGTGTTGGCCGCGCAGGACGCCTGGGAAATCGCCCGGGCCGAACTCGAAGCGGTGGAGAGCGAACTTGAGGTGCTTGATCTCGCCTTTGATGAGAAGGAAGCCGAGTTCGAGGAGCTGGAAGACGGCGGCATGGATCCTGAAGAGATTGAGGATCAGATGCTGATTTATCTCGACAGCATCGTTGATCAGTACGACGCCCTCGAAACCCGGCTCATGGACGCGGAAGCGGCAGAGCTCGAAGCGGCTGAGCGTCTCGATGCAGCCCGGCGGACTTTTTCCGGCGCCTCAAGGTCTACCCCTTAACGCGTTGACCTTCAGGTCAATGCCCTGAAGGAAGACTGCCCGTTCACAAAACCGACATGGAAGCGCCATCGGAATGTCATAGGCGGTTGTCAGTGTGCGCGGACAGCTCTCCTGGTTTGAAAGACTTCTGCCCCAAGGAACTTTCAGACCGCTGCGGACGCCGGTTCCCCATCGGAATCCGCCCACCTGAAGCCCCGCCTGTTGCGGGGCTTTTTTTCACGGCTTTTGCCCTAGTTGTCCTCGAGCTTGGCTTTAAAGCGGCGCATGCCGTTTAACCAGCGATCGTAGTCGTTGGCTTTGCGCTGGAAATAGACCTCTACCTCCGGGTGCGGCAGCACCAGGAAGCGCTCCTCGCGAATGGCCTCGATGCAGGTATCGGCCACGGCTTCCGGTTCGAGGACGCCGTCGAAGCTGGCCTGGGTTGTCGACCGCTTCCCGCCCCTCTGAGGTCCGAGGATATTGGTCCGGACAGCCTGGGGGCAGAGCACGGAGACACCAATCCCCTGGTTGCCGTAATTGATGGCGATCCACTCAGCGAAGGCCACAGCGGCGTGTTTTGAAACCGCGTAGGGGCCGGAGTTGATCTGGGTCAGGAGTCCTGCGGCAGAGGCGGTGTTCAGCAGATAGCCGCCGCCGCGCTCAACCATCCCCGGGATCACGGCACGAGCGGCCGCCAGATGGGACCAGACGTGCACGTTCATCATGCGCATCCAGTCGTCCGTAGAGAGATCCAGCCCGCCGCCCTGGCCATAGCCCGCATTGGAAACGAAGAGGTCGATGGGCCCGATGTTGGCCTCCGTGTGCGCGACCAGTGCCTCGATGGCTGCCTCGTCGGACACATCAAGTGCTGCGGCCGTTGCGCCGTCGCCGATGAGGGCCGCGGTCTCAGCGGCGCTGTCGCCGTTCAGATCGGTGCAGATCACGGCCCGCGTGCCGACGGCCCGGAGCGCCACGGCCAGGGAGCGGCCGATGCCGGATCCCGCCCCGGTGATGACGGCGACTTTGTTCTCCAGTTCCATGACGCTAACCCCTCTCGCGATCGCTCGTTGCTCGGCGTCGGGCAATATAGCACTTCGCTTCGCTGCGCCCAGGCCGTTCCTGTGCTGCGGTTGAGCCCTCTGTCTTGACCCCGCCCGGGAAAAGGGTGAGAGTCTTCGTCCCTCCTTTCGGGGTGGGTCCAACAAGAATGCAGCATCTCGGCCAGCGGGAGAGCGGGCGGTCCGAAGGTGTTTGATTTGTAACGTGGCTCGCGAAGCATTGCGGTTCGCGAGTGCAAGGGGAGGCAATCTGCATATGCGCTATGAAGCTCCAACGTCCTCAAAGGAAGCGGCGAAGCTGCTGGCTGGTACGAAAGGCAAAGCCGTCGTGCTTGCGGGAGGTACCGACCTCCTGGTCCGAATGAAGATGGGCCACGTCGAGCCGGACCTGATCGTGGACATTAAGCGTATTGAAGCGACGCAGGCCATTAAAAAGACGGCGAGCGGCTTCAAGATTGGCGCTGGTGTACCCGGGGCGACCATGGGTCGGAACTCGGCTTTGAAGAAAGCCTGGCCGGGTGTTGTGGAAGCGGCTGAGCTCATCGGCTCCGATCAGATTCAGGGTCGCTGCACCATCGCGGGTAATCTCTGCAACGCCTCGCCGGCGGCGGATAGCGTGCCGGCCATGGTGGCCGCCGGCGCCAAAGCTGCCGTGGTTGGTCCGAACGGACGGCGTACCGTTGCCGTAGAGAAGATCCCTACAGGCCCCGGCAAAACGTCGCTGAAAAAAGGCGAGATGATTGAGTCGATTTCTCTGCCGAAGAAAGCGCCACGCTCCGGCGATGCCTACCTGCGCTTCATTCCGCGCACGGAGATGGACATCGCTGTGGTCAGCGCCGGCGTGAACCTGACCCTGGATAACAAAGGTGTGGTGAAGATGGCGCGAGTGGCCCTGGGTGCAATTGCGCCCACCGTGGTGCTGGTGGAAGACGCGGCGAAAGCCATCGTCGGGTCCAAGCTCGACGAGGAGGCACTTTCGGCGCTGGCTGCGGCCTGCGAAGCGGCCTGCAAGCCCATCGACGATATGCGCGGCACCATCGAATTCAGAACGGAGGTGGCCGGCGTGCTTGGTCGGCGCGCGGCAAAACTTGCCTACGAACGGGCGGGAGGAAAGTCATGAGCGGCGTGCAGGTATCTACCACCATTAATGGCGATGTCGAAGAGTTCGTCTGCCATCCCGGAGAAACGCTCCTCGATGTGCTGCGCAATCGCCTTGGCCTGATTGGCGCCAAGGAGGGTTGCGGCACCGGCGACTGCGGCGCCTGTAGCGTCACCGTCGACGGTGAACTGGTTTGTTCCTGCCTGGTGCTCGGCGCTGAAGTCGAAGGGCGCAAGGTGACCACCGTGGAAGGCCTGGCCGACGGCAACAAGCTGCACCCGCTGCAGGAACAGTTTCTCGACAATGCCGCGCTCCAGTGCGGCATCTGCACGCCCGGATTTCTCGTGGCCGCAAAAGCGCTGCTCGATCGAAACCCGGATCCCACGGAAGAAGAGATCCGCTACGCGCTGGCGGGCAATCTCTGCCGCTGTACGGGCTACGACAAGATTGTCCGTGCCGTAGACGCGGCGGCCAAAGATCTGCGGGCGGAAGCGAAAAAGGCTGCGAAGAAAAAAGCGGCCAAAAAGGCGAAGAAAGCCTAAGAACGCAGCGACGAACAGAACAGATTACGCCACCCGCCCTGGGGCGGGGGCAAGAGGAGGACACAACAGTGGCCGAGCAGACTTACACGGACCAGGAATTCAAAGTAATTGGCACGCGGCCGCGCCGTCCCGATGGCGTCGACAAGGTTACCGGGCGCGCCCGCTACGGCGCCGATGCCTTCGCCCCGGGGCAGCTGGTAGCCCGCGTGCTGCGTTCGCCCCATGCGCACGCAACGATCAAGAAGATCGACACCTCCAAGGCGGAAAAGATGAAAGGCGTTAAAGCCGTCATCACCAGCGCCGATCTGCCGGACCTCACGGAAGGCAATCGCGGCAACTTCGACATCCTCGAGAACTGCATGGCCCGCGGTCGGGCGCTCTATCACGGCCATGCCGTTGCTGCCGTTGCCGCTATCGATGAGCCCACGGCGCGGAAAGCGCTGAAGGCCATCAAGGTTGAATACAAAGTGCTGCCGCACGTCACCGACGTGGACGCAGCCATGGCCGACGATGCGCCCATCGTTCAGCCCCACGTTCAGCAGGACGGCAAACCATCGAACATCGCCAACGTCTCACAGTTCGGTCACGGCGATGTTGACGGCGGCTTCGCCGAGGCCGACGTGGTGATCGAAAAGAGCTACAAAACGGAACAGACGCACCAGGGCTACATTGAGCCCCACGCCTGTCTCGCGAGCGTCGGTCCCGATGGGCAGGGTGAACTCTGGGTAACCACCCAGGGCCACTTCACCTTCCGCACAGTCTGCGCGCAGCTCCTCGGCATGGATATCGCCAAGCTGAAAGTCACGTCCTCGGAAATCGGCGGTGGTTTCGGCGGTAAGACCCACGTCTGGATGGAACCGCTGGCGCTGGCCCTGTCGCGGAAAGCGAACCGTCCCGTGAAGCTTGTGATGGGCCGGGACGAAGTTTTCATGGGCTCCGGTCCCACCTGTTCAACGTCCATGGACGTGAAGATTGGTGCTAAGAAAGACGGCACGATTACCGCTGCCGAAGCCACGCTGCGTTACCAGGACGGCCCTTATCCCGGCCCCTGGGGCATGCTCGGAGCCATGACCTCTTTTGCCTGCTACGACCTGCCGAATGTGAAAACGGTCGCCTACGACGTGCTCGTTAATCGACCTAAGGTGGCAGCGTACCGCGCTCCTTCGGCGCCTATGGCGGCCTTCGGGGTCGAGAGCACGATGGATCTGGTGGCGGAAGCCATTGGTATGGATCCCGTCGACTTCCGCATACAGAACGCGGCAAAGGAAGGCACCCGCGCTTCGTACGGCCCGACTTACGGGCCCATTGGTATCGGTCCGACGCTGGATGCCGTGAAGAACCATCCGCACATGCAGGCGAAGCTCGGTCCGAATCAGGGGCGCGGCATGGCCTGCGGCTTCTGGTTTAACTTCGGCGGGCAGACCTGTACCGATCTCAACATCGGCACGGACGGCACCGTGAATCTCACCGTTGGTACCGTCGACGTCGGCGGGGCCCGGGCGTCCATGTCTCTGATTGCCGCAGAAGAACTTGGCATCTCCTATGACAAGGTGAAGTGCAACATCGGTGACACCGCGTCGCTCGGCCACAACGACACCACGGAAGGCAGCCGCGGCACCTTCTCTTCCGGCATGGCAACGATCTTCGCGGCCCGGGCGGCCGTTGATGTGCTCAAGCAGCGCGCCGCGCTCATGTGGGAGATTGATGTCGACGACATCGAGTGGAAAGACGGTGCCGCGCACGCACAAGGTGTGGCGCACAGCAATCTGGCGCCGCTGACCCTCGAAGAAATCGCCAAAAAGTCACCGCAGACCGGTGGACCCATCGCCGGGCACAATGAAGTGGTCGCCGATGGCGCTGGCGTTTCCTTTGCGAGCCACATCTGCGATGTCGAGGTAGATCCGGAAACGGGCTCGACCCGCGTGCTCCGCTACACGGTTGTGCAGGATGCCGGCAAAGCCATTCATCCGGCCTACGTCGAAGGTCAGTTCCAGGGGGCGGCGGCGCAGGGCATCGGCTGGGCGCTGAACGAGGAATACGTTTACGGAGAGGACGGGCGCCTGCAGAACCCGAGCTTCCTCGACTATCGAATTCCCGTGTGCTCGGACCTGCCCTTTATCGACACAGAGATCCTGGAGATCCCGAATCCGAACCATCCCTATGGGATTCGCGGCGTCGGCGAGACCTCCATTGTGCCCCCGCTGGCGGCGATCTCTAACGCGGTTTCAAATGCGGTGGGTGTGCGTCTCGACCACATCCCCATGTCGCCGCCGCGGGTGTTGAAGGCCATCAAGGACGGCAACGGCGCCTGATGCTGGCCTGATGCCGACGGTCAGCCTCTCCAGCGGCTTCCAGGACGCCGCTGACGGAGCCGCCTCGGTGGATATCGAGGCGGCAACGGTGCGGGAGCTGTTGCGCCTGCTCCTCGAGCGCTATCCGCGCATGCAGTCGCATTTCGACGAAGGGGTCGCCGTCTCCATCAATGGGGATATCTACCGGGACATCCGCGATCTGCCGATTCCGACAGACGCGGAGGTCTTTCTTCTGCCGAGACTACAGGGCGGCTGACCCGGCCTGGCGCATGGCCAGCGCCGCTCGCACGATCAGTTACGTCGGAGCAGCGTGCGCTGCGGTCCGTGTGGGTCGACGAGCACCTCCGGCATAAGCCTGAACATCATCACATTGCGTTCGCCGCTCTCATAGGCTGGCCACTCCGGTAGCCCTCTGTGGGCCGGGTTCCCTTTGTGGGCAAAGGCGAGCCAGGCTTCGGACATGAGGTCGGCGATACGCTGCTGCTCGGTGCCGATGCCGGACATAGACTCGGACTTGGCAACGTTGTCGAAGACCATGCCGATTTCCAGGGCGTGTGGGGAGCGCCACTTGCCGCCGTCGACGG
>JBCDDI010000240.1:0-5899 GCA_039180365.1 Pseudomonadota bacterium | reverse complement strand
AGGAAGTGAGGGGCAGACTCGTGTAGCTGTCGGCGAGCGTTGGATCGCCGGTATGCAGCGCGATGGCGAGCCGTTCATGCGTCAGCCCCGCAAGGCGATCTTCGGCCCGCTGCCGGGTTTCATCGTCGGCCACGAGCAGGCTGACTCGGGTGCCTGAAAGTGCGTGGGCATCCATTTCCCGAAGAATGTCTGGGACAATGGCCGACCAGCCAATCAGCAGCACTCGATCGGGTACGCCGCGATGCGCTTCCGGATGGTCATCCACTTCGAGCGGTGGCCGCGCTTCCGGATCGGCGAAATAGCGCGCAGGGTAACTGCTTGAGAGCAGCACCAGCTCATCGTCTTCGGCGAAATCGTAGTCCGGCTCGGGATTCAGTGCCACGGCGTGGCGCGTGCCGTCGGCGGTTGCTTCGCGCCAGGTGACTCCGATAGGAATCGCCTGCGGGAAGTCGTGCGCAAGCTTCTCCATCACCTCGCCTTCGATACCCTTCAGACGCTGCACGTAGATGTTGTTGCCCCGCTGGGACATGAGCTCCGTATAGACTTCTGCGAGACCGGGGTTGCGCACGGTCTGCACCAGAATCTTGCTGATAACAGTGCTTGAAGAGACGACGTGCACGCGATTTCTGGCAGCGATGCTGGCGAGCTCGAAGTTGCGCTCATCGGCAATTTCCGCGGTCAGCGTTGGCGCGCCGATCGGCCAGTCTGTGGAACCCGCAAGCAGCACCATGGCTTTGATGGTTTCGCTGTCGTTACCGTCCGTAGTCAGCACCATGACCCCGCGCGCGTAGCGCAGCGCGACCCGCTCCAGCTCCGTACGGGTGGAGACTGAGCCGCTGCGGAGAATGATGGTGACTTTCTCCCGTTCTACGCCGCTCACGCGAAGCGCTTCACGCATGGTTTCCACTTCCACCGGCGCGAGAATCACAACTTTGGTGCCCGGGGCCAGCTCCGCAATCTGCCGGATCACGTTGTGAACCTTGTTGCTCCAGCCGAGGATGAGAATGTGGTTGCGCTCGAGAACGGGTGTGTCCCCCCGGCGCAGCGCTTCGAAGCGGCGGGCCATGGAGTTGTTGATCATGGAGATCAGCAGCGAAAAGAGCACCAGGCCCATGAGGGCAAGCACCAGCGAGTAGGCGAGCAGCACGCCAGTGGCGCCATAGATGGTGCGAATACCCATCACCCGGAACAGCTGGTTTAAGGACCAGGCCAGCGCGTTCTGAAAGCTGCTCTCCTGGTCCGGCGGGATGCCCAGCACGGCGGCGTTCTCGTCCGAGAAGAGATCAAAGAACACGGCGCTCATGCCCACCATAGTGACGATGGCGATGAGCAACAGCAGCAGGAGCGCCTGGCCGAGAAATTCCCGGGCAAAGGCGCGATCAATGAGATAGCGTGCCTTGCCGCGGAACCGGGCAAAAACCTGAGAGATAGCGTTCAAGAAGAGGACGTGCAGAGCTGCATGGCGCGTCATGCTAGCGGCTCAGAGAAGACTTGTCCCGTCCTGTCAGGTGCCCTGAAAATGACTGTTCTGGACGAGGGGAGTAGACGGAACCGTGGAGCTACCAGCGGACTACGCAGAACGGGTTTATGCCGGTGTACTTGGCAAGGTGATTGGCGTGTACCTCGGCCGGCCCTTCGAAGGCTGGACCTATCAGATGATTCAGGAGCGCCTCGGCGACGTCGAGTACTACGTACACGACCGCCTGAACATGCCGCTGATCGTTACCGACGACGACATCTCCGGCACCTTCACGTTCCTGCGGGCCCTTGAGGATCACGGCTGCAGTGCCGATATCGGCGCCAGAGAAATCGGCGAGAGCTGGCTGAACTACCTGATCCGCGAACGGACCGTACTCTGGTGGGGTGGGCTTGGAAACTCGACGGAACATACTGCCTACCTTCGCCTCGCGAACGGGATTGAAGCGCCGGAAAGTGGGTCCATGGACTTGAACGGCCAGGTAGTGGCCGAACAGATTGGTGCTCAGATCTTTATCGATGGCTGGGCCATGGTCTCCCCAGGGGCGCCTGAGCAGGCCGTGCGCATGGCGGAAGCGGCTGCGCGGGTCTCCCACGACGGAGAAGCCGTTTATGGGGCTGTGGTGCTTGCGGCTATGGAAGCCATGGCTTTCGTTGAACGGGATACGAACAAACTCCTCGACCATGCCCTCGGCTACATCCCGGCGGACTCAGTGATCGCAACGATGATCGGGGATATCCGCAACTGGCACGCCCGGGAGAAAGACTGGCGGGCAACGCGGGAGCTGATCGAGGCCAACTACGGCTATGACAAATACGGCGGCAACTGCCACATGGTGCCGAACCATGGCCTCATTATTCACTCCCTGCTCCACGGCGAGGACGACTTCTCCGAGACCATGAAGATCATCAACACCTGCGGCTGGGACACGGATTGCAACTCCGGCAACGTCGGCTGCCTCATGGGGATCAAGGAAGGACTGGCAGGGATAGATGCGGGCCTTAACAAGGGCTTCGACTGGCGCGGTCCTGTGGCCGACCGCATCTATATCCCCACGGCAGATGGCGGCCGCGGGATCAGTGACTGCGCCACAGAGGCCGATCACATCGTGCGCATGGGGCAAGTGCTCAGTGGCAGTGTAAGTGAGCCGCCGAAGGACGGCGCCCAGTTTCACTTCTCCTACCCCGGGTCACTGCAGGGTTTTCAGCTTCGCGAAGGTGAGGGTGAAATTGCCAACGCCCTGCAGGCGGATGGGCGTCGCGGCCTTGAAATCCTGGGTGTCGGTCCAATCCGCATCGGCACGCCGGTCTTCACGCCAAGCAAGGCAACGGCCAAGTTTTTCGAGAAAGCCGGCTACGCACTCATGGCATCCCCCAGACTCTTTCCCGGTCAGAAGCTTGAAGCGCGGGTGTTGGGGGACGGTTCGGTCACTGCAAACCTCTATGTGTCCTGCTACGGCGAAGACGACGAGCCTCTCACCCTTGAAGGCGGGGCGCAGACGCTCTCTGCTGCCGGCACCGTGTTTTCCTGGACCCTGCCGCCAACACCCGGGCCCATCTTCGATGTGGGTCTGCGGCTCGAGGGCACGGGCGTGCGTGACGGTGTCTGTCTTGACTGGCTGGGCTGGTCGGGCACGCCGGAAGTGACTTTTTCGCGGCCGAGCCACGGCGGCAGCATGTGGCGCCGGGCCTGGGTGGATGGCGTGGACAATCTGCAGGCCTGGCGCCACTTCCCGGAAATGCTGCGCCTCGTGCATAACCGCGGCATAGGGCTCGCCATGCAGGGCACCCGGGAGTGGCGGGATTACGTTGTGCGCGCGAAACTGCGACCGCACCTCGTCAGCCGTGCGGGCATTGCCGCCCGTGTGCAGGGCATGACCCGCTGGTACGGGCTGCTGTTAAAACATCCCGGCAGGTTGCAACTTGTGCGGATGTGCCATCAGGAAACCGTGCTTGCGGAGGTCGATTTGGATTGGGTGCTGGGCGATCCCGTTGAGCTTGCTCTCGAAGTTGACGGCAATCGGCTCAGCGGGCGTGTAAATGGTCAGCCCGTGCTTGAAGCACAGGATGATGTGCTCGATGCCGGCGCCATTGCCGGTGTCATTGAAGAAGGTCGGCTGGAACTGCAGGAGATCACGGTCGGCGCCGTGAAAGCCTCGTAAACACCCTGGGAGGGGAGAACCATGTCAGCAAAGGTGTGTCTGTTGTTTGTCGGTGAACAGGCGGGGAAAGCGGAAGAAGCGCTCACGTTTTACACCTCCGTATTCCCGGACTCAGAAATCCTGAGCCTCGAGCACTACACGGCGGATGATGCGCCGGAAGTGGTGGGCAACGTAAAGATGGCGCAGTTCACGGTGCGCGGTAGCCCGGCGATGGCGATGGACAGCTCCCTCAACCATGCCTTCACCTTTACACCCGCCGTATCCTGGTTTGTGGAATGTGATTCAGCGGCGGAGCTCGAGGATGCCTGCGCCCGCTTGAGCGACGGCGGCGCTTTCCTGATGCCCCTGGACGACTACGGTTTCAGCCAGCGTTTTGCCTGGGTCGAAGACCGTTACGGGGTGAGCTGGCAACTCAATTTGGCGTAAGAAGCTAAGTGCCGAGCGGCCCGCCACCCGGTCTCAACCAAGTGGCGGGTGTCGCAGCCGCTCAACCGGCACATTCCCGCCTGAGCCAGCTTGTTGCTTGAGCCAGCTCAAGCCAGCGTCATACCCTCCATGTCGCCCTCATCCCGCCACTTCGCCAGGAGTGCGTTGAAGGCATTGATGCCGGGTGCGTAGGGGGAGTTCTGCATGGTGCTGCTGCCCTGACCCTCGCGGTTGTAGTAGCCGGGCGTACACTCTTCGAGGAACGCCGTGGCGCCGGTGCCTGCCATTGCGATGATCTGTTCTACCCAGGCCTGCTCCGCGTCCGCGTCCACTTCCACCGTTGTCAGGCCACGCTTACCCACCTCATCGATGATGTAGCTCACGTGTACGGCCTGGTCATCGAACATGGCGGTCATATTCGGGGATAGGCCGTTCTGGTTAATGCCGATGGTGAACCAGTTCGGGAAGCCATGGGAGGCAAGGCCGTGCAGCGTGCGGAAGCCATCACCCCAGTGGTCGTAGAGGCTTTTGCCATCGCGGCCGATGGTGTCGAAATCCACCCGGCGATGAGCCGAAGTGGTGATTTCGAATCCGGTGGCGTAGATGATGCAGTCCACGTCGTACTCCACTCCGTTTGCGACCACGCCCTTTTCGCTGATCCGCTCCACACCTTTTGCATCGCTCACATCCACCAGGTGTACGTTGGGGCGGTTGAAGGTGGCGAGGTACTCGTCGTTGAAGGTCGGCCGCTTACAGAACTGCCGGTACCAGGGCTTAAGCGCCTCAGCGGCACTGTCGTCCTCAGGGACTTCGGAATCCACGCGGCCGCGGATCTCGTTCATCTTCTGGAAGTCGGCGATCTCTGAGCGAAGCATGATCTCTTCCATGTCGAGCATCTCGTCAGACTTCCGATTCATCAGCGAGATACCGATGCGTCGGGCGATGTCCGTCCAGCCGTCGGCGACGAGGTCCTTGTCCAGGGACTGCCCGGCGAGCACCGCTGCAAAATTCTCCCGGCGCTCCCGCTGCCAGCCGGGTCCCAGGCTGTCGTACCAGTCCTGGTCCGTCGGCTTGTTGCCGCGCAGGTCCACGGAGGAGGGTGTGCGCTGGAAGACGTAGAGTTCCTTGGCGTGTTTGCCGAGGAACGGCACACACTGAATGGCAGTGGCGCCGGTGCCGATGATGGCCACCTTCTTATCCGCCAGTTTCGTCAGCCCGCCTTTGTGGTCGCCGCCCGTGTAGTCGTAGTCCCAGCGGGAGGTGTGAAAGGTGTGGCCTTTGTAGTCGCTGATGCCGGGGATACCGGGGAGCTTCGGCCGGTTTGCCGGGCCCGTTGCCTGAATCACGAAGCGGGCTTTGATGTTGTCCCCCCACTGGGTGGAGATCTGCCAGCGGGACTCATCTTCCAGCCAGCGCACCTCGTTCACCCGGGTCTGGAAGAGCGTGTGATCGTAGAGATCGAAGTACTTGCCGATGCGCTGCGTGTGCTCATAGATCTCCGGGGCAAAGGAGTACTTCTCCTTCGGCATGTAACCCGTTTCTTCGAGGAGCGGCAGATAGCAGTAAGACTCGATGTCGCACTGGGCGCCGGGATAGCGGTTCCAGTACCAGGTGCCGCCAAAGTCGGCGCCAGCTTCGATGACCTTGAAGTCGGTTACGCCGCGCTCTTTCAGGCGCGCGGCCGTCATGAGCCCGGAGAAACCCGCGCCGATTACGGCCACGTTGATCTCCAGCGTGACCGGATCGCGCTGGTAGTCTGGATCGGCGTAGGGGTCGTCTTCGGCGTAATGGGCAAACTCCGCAGAAGCTTCCACATACTGGCTTTCGCCATCGGT
>JBCDDI010000239.1:0-5907 GCA_039180365.1 Pseudomonadota bacterium | reverse complement strand
TTCTGGTGCTTGCGGGTCTGTACCTGCAGTACAAGTACTGGTTCTCCGA
Organism: Pseudomonadota bacterium; assembly: GCA_039180365.1. Taxonomy (GTDB): domain Bacteria; phylum Pseudomonadota; class Gammaproteobacteria; order Pseudomonadales; family Azotimanducaceae; genus SZUA-309. The sequence continues at coordinate 5,858 of JBCDDI010000239.1, read as the reverse complement.
TGTCGGCTTCTTCAGGAGTCAGGCTCTGGCGGAAGAAGTTGCCCGACAGAGCGGGCGGCTCGACGCGATGCTCGAAAGGAACCGGATCCTGGCGGCCGAGGTGAAGGCACAGAAGCAGGGACATGCGGCCGTTGAAGCCCGGGCCCGCAGTGATCTCGGGATGGTGAAGGAAGGCGAGTCCTTCTTTCTGGTCACCACCAAATCCCGTTGACCACCCCGTTACCAGCCCCCGCTCGGGAGCCTGCGCCTCGCTGGCCCGGAACCACCGCGCGGCGCATCCCCGCGACCTTTAAGCAGCAACCTGAAGACTTCGTGGTTCGTGAGAAACTGCCCTTTGCAGCCTCCGGGGCCGGAGAGCATCTCTATCTGGAGATCGAAAAACGCGGACTCGGGACACCGGAACTGGCGCGCATGCTGGCGGATGCCCATGGTATCGAACACGTCGACGTGGGTTTCGCGGGCATGAAGGATAAGCAGGCGGTGACGCGTCAGTGGTTCAGCCTGCGTGGGGTGGACGCCTTCGATGAGGTGCTCGAAGCCTGGCCTGAGCTTCAGGTCCTGCAGACGACGCGGCATCAGCACAAACTGCGGCGGGGCATGCTCGCCGGCAACAGCTTCCAGATTCTCCTGCGCGACGTTCCGCCGAGCGAGGATCCGACGCCTGTCCTTGTGCGCCTGAGCGCAGAGGGCGCTCCGAACTACTTCGGAGCGCAGCGCTTCGGCTGGGACAACTTCAGCCTCGCCAGCGCCTGGCTCAAAGACCGCCGTCGGCGCCGGGTGTCGCGCTTCAAGGAGGGGCTCTATCGCTCCGTGGTGCGCAGCTATCTGTTTAATGAGGTGCTCGCGGCGCGAGTCAGGGAGAGCAGTTGGCAGAGTACCCTCGAGGGAGATGTGCTGGACGAGCGCGGGCTGCCGACGGCGCCGCTCTGGGGCCGCGGGAGAACGGCCACCACGGAGGGTGCCCTCAGTATTGAACGGGCAGCGCTGGCGCCTTATGCGGAGCTTCTTGAAGGCCTGGAGCACGCCGGGCTGAAACAGGATCGACGCTCGCTCGTTCTGCGGGCCGGCAACCTCAGCTGGTGCAGAGACACCGATGGCAATCTGGCGGTCTCTTTCTTCCTGCCTGCCGGTCAGTACGCGACGAGCTTTCTGGGTGATGCGTTTGCGCTCACGGAGGGCGGCGAGTCGGCTTCCGAGCTCATGGAGGTGCTCCCGTGAGCGATCGTTTTGATCTTGTCGGCATCGGCATGACATCGCAGCGCACGCGCAACCGACTGGTGGATCGGCTGCGGGAAAAGGGAATCACTCACGAAGGCGTCCTGGCGGCGGTGGCGTCAGTACCGCGGCACATCTTCATTGACGAGGCCCTCGCGCACCGGGCCTACGAAGATACGGCGTTACCCATCGGCCAGGGGCAGACGATTTCGCAGCCGTTCATTGTTGCTCTCATGACCCAGACACTCCTCGACGGTCCCCGCTCCCGGGTCCTCGAAGTCGGCACCGGGTCCGGCTATCAGACCGCCATCCTCGCGGCCATGAAGGCCATGGACGGTAGCGTTGATCGGCTCTATACCGTTGAACGCCTGGGCTCACTACTTGACCGGGCCCGGGAACGGCTCGACGCCATGGGTCTGCGCCATGTCCGTTATCGCCATGGTGATGGCTATCAGGGGTGGCCGGAGCAGGGGCCTTTTGACGGCATCATTGTCACGGCCGCGCCGCCGGTGGTGCCGGAGGCGCTCCTCGATCAGCTGGCTCCCGGCGGCAGGCTGATTGTGCCCGTCGGCGGCTCAGGGCTGCAGGAGCTCCGGCTCTACGACCGGACGGAAGCCGGCATCGAGTCGAGCAGTGTGGACCAGGTGCGTTTCGTCCCGCTCGTCAAGGGCGTGCAATGACCGACGTGAAGGCGGAGGGTGAACCCCGCCGCCCGCTTCAGTGGCTTGGCGTTTACCTGCGCGGGATGGTGATGGGCACGGCGGAGCTGGTCCCCGGCGTCTCCGGCGGCACCATCGCCTTCGTTACCGGTATCTATGACGAACTGGTGCACACGCTGGCCGGGCTAAAACCCCAGGCCCTCGCAAAGCTTGGCGACGGCCTTGTCCCCGGATGCCGCCGGATCTGGCTGGAACACAACCTGGGCTTCCTGCTTGTGCTGGGTCTCGGCATGCTGACTAGCATCGTCCTGCTCGCGCAGGCGCTCCACGGTGCCCTGGAAACCCATCGTCCCGTGGTCTGGGGTTTCTTCCTCGGCATCATTGTCCTGTCGATCTGGCTGCTGGGCAGGGATCTTTCCGGCGCAGCGCTCTGGCGTTACGGGCCCGTTGGTTGCCTGGCAGGTGTGATGGTGATCTTCGTTGAACCGTTTTCCGGCAGCACGGCGCTGCCGGTCTTCTTCATTGCCGCGGCCATCGCGGTTTCCGCCTGGCTGCTGCCTGCTGTCTCGGGCAGCTTTGTGCTTTTGACCCTGGGTCTCTACGAGTCGGTGATCGGCGCGATCGCGGGGCTTCAGTGGGACGTGTTGCTGGTTTTTGCCGCGGGATGTGTCGCGGGACTGCTGGCTTTTTCGCGGCTCCTGTCAGTGGCGCTGCATCGCTTCCGGGATCCACTGCTCGCCTTTCTTACGGGCTTTATGGCTGGCGCCTGCGGGCAGCTCTGGCCCTGGCAACTCGAAGGTGCCCACGTGCTGCCGGACAGCTATGTCGCGGCGGGGGAGTTGGCCTATCTTGGCCTGACCGGGGGCGCGCTGGTGGCCGGTGCCCTGGCGATTCTGGCGCTCTCGCGCCTGGCGCGCTGAGCGACAATCAACGCTCGAGCAGCTCCCGCTTGTCGGGTTTGCCGTCCCAATCCTCGGCGTCAGCCGGCGCATCCTGCTTTTCGGTGATGTTTGGCCAGATCTCCGAGAGCTCCTGGTTCAGCTCCAGAAAGTCTTCCTGACCCTCCGGCAGCTCATCCTCGGAGAAGATGGCATCCACCGGACACTCAGGCTCGCAGAGGGCGCAGTCGATGCACTCGTCCGGGTGAATCACGAGCATGTTCGGGCCTTCGTAGAAACAGTCCACGGGGCAGACTTCCACGCAATCCGTGTGCTTGCATTTGATGCAGTTTTCGCCAACTACGAAGGTCATAACTCTCTCAGGCTCCGGGCGCAAAGCCGGCTATTCTAACGTTTATCGAGCAGCTGTCTAACAGCTGCCGATGTCTGAACAGCGGGCGCTGTCCAACAGCTGCCGGCGGTCTGAACAGCGGGCGCTGTCTAACAGCTGCAGGCAGTCTGAACAGCTGAAGGCTCATATAGCCGCAGGCTAAAGCAGGGCTTTCAATCGATAGAGCAGATCGTGAGCCTCTTTCGGAGACAGGCTGTCCGGATCGGCGGCGATCAGGGCCTCCTTCAGAGGTCCGAGATCTTGCTCCTGGGGCCTATCCTGGGGCATTGAAAACAGATCCGCCTGCTGCGGGTCGGCGCCGGCCTGCGCCTGCTCCAGGGACTGCAGGCGTTCCCGGGCGTTCGCAAGGACCCGATCCGGCACGCCAGCCAGCCGGGCCACCTGAATCCCGTAGCTCTGGCTTGCCGGTCCCGGCTCGACGCTGTGCAGAAAGACAATGCTGCCCTGGTGCTCTGTGGCGGCAAGATGCACGTTTTCTGTGGCAGGCAGCTCCGCGGCCAGGGCCGTAAGCTCAAAGTAGTGGGTCGCAAAAAGCGTATAGGCCTTCACATGCCGCGCCAGAAACTCGGCTGTGGCCCAGGCGAGGGCCAGACCGTCGTAGGTGCTCGTGCCGCGGCCGATCTCGTCGAGCAGTACAAGGCTCGAATCCGTTGCGTGATGCAGAATGTTGGCGGTCTCGGTCATTTCCACCATAAAGGTCGAACGGCCACCGGAGAGATCGTCGCTCGCGCCGATGCGGGTGAAGATGCGATCGATGGGCCCAACCGTTGCAGCGGCTGCCGGGACAAAACTGCCGGTACAGGCGAGGAGCGTAATCAAGGCTGCTTGCCGCATGTAAGTGGATTTACCGCCCATGTTCGGTCCGGTGATCACAAGCAGTCGGCGGCGATCATTGAAGGTGAGGTCGTTTGGCACAAAAAGCGTTGTGGACGTTGCCTTCACGACCGGGTGCCAGCCGCCATCGATCTGGATACCGGGCTCCTCGGACAGCACGGGCGCTACCAGATCGAGGCTCGCCGCGCGTTCCGCAAAGGTTGCCAGCACGTCGAGCTCGGCCGCGGCAGCGGCGGCGGACCGCAGTTCCCGGCCGGAGGCGCCGAGGGTTTCCACCAGTCCGGCGAAAAGCCGCTTTTCCAGTGCCAGGGCTTTCGATTGGGCCGTCAGGGCGCGGTCCTCGAACTGTTTCAGCTCAGGAGTGATGTAGCGTTCGGCGTTCTTCAGGGTCTGACGCCGCACGTACTCGGCCGGTACCTCTGCCGTTATGTTCTTGCCGGTTTCGATGTAGTAGCCGTGCACCCGGTTGTAGCCAACCTTCAGGTTGGCGATACCTGTCCGGTTCCGTTCGCGCTGCTCGAGTTCGCTGAGATACTCGGCGGCGTTTTCCGTCAGCGCTTTCAGCTCGTCAAAGTCAGCGTCGAAGCCGGCGCGAAGGGCTCCGCCGTCGCGGATCGTGGCGGGCGGCGCCTCAACCAGCGCACGATGCAAAAGCTCGCGCAGCTCGGCGAAGTCGGGCAGGCACTGCCGCAGACGCTCGAGCTCTTCATTTCCGGGGGGCAGGCAGGCACAGACTTCTGGCAGCGCATCCAGGGCGCCGCGCACGCGGCCGAGGTCGCGCGGGCTGGCACTGCCGAGGGCAACCCGTGAGACCACGCGCTCGAGATCGCCCACGGCCTTTAACTGCTCGCGCAGCGCCTGGAACCCGGCGTCAAGGAGGGCGCTTACGGCGCTCTGTCGGGCCCGCACGAGATTCCGGTCCCGGCTCGGCGCGTTTAACCAGGCCCGCAGGCGCCGCGCGCCCATGGCCGTGGCCGTCGTGTCGAAGAGTTTCAGCAGCGTGCCATCCTCGCTGCCGTCGAGGCGCCGGTCGATCTCTAAGTTGCGCCGGGAATGGGCATCGAGAGTGACGACGCTGTCTGTAGCAACGAGCACGAGATGATCGATGTAGGTGAGGTCCTGACACTGGGTGAGGCGGGCATAGTCGAGGATGGCGGCGGTCACACCCAGCACCGGCGAATCCCGCTCGATTCCAAAGCCCGTGAGGTCCCGGGTGCCAAAATGGCGGGTGAGCTTCTCGAACGCGAGATCGGCATCGAAAGCGAGATCGTCGAGGCGCCGCTCGGCAACCTGAAACTCCACGTTGACCCCTCGATGGACAACTTCGCTCGGCTGGCTGCGGGCCAGCTCTGCTTCGAGCCCGGCTCGATCGCTGAGCACGGCGGCCTGGAAACGCCCGGAGGAGAGGTCGAGCCAGGCGACGGCGAAACCCGTTTCCAGGGCGTCGACGCCCATGAGGAGACTGTCGCGGCTGCCCTCCGTCAGCGCGTCGTCGGTGAGCGTGCCGGGGGTAACGATGCGCACCACGGCGCGCTCCACGGGGCCTTTACTGGTCGCGGGATCACCGATCTGTTCACAGATGGCGACGGTAACGCCAAGCTCCACGAGTCGTGCCAGATAGCCGTCGACGGAGTGAAAAGGAACCCCGCACATGGGAATCGGTTTGCCGGCAGACTGGCCGCGGGCGGTCAGCGTGATGTCGAGGAGCTCCGCGGCGCGCTCCGCGTCCTCATAAAAGAGCTCGTAGAAGTCGCCCATGCGGTAGAACAGCAGTTCCTGCGCATGTCCCGCCTTGATGCGCAGATACTGCTGCATCATGGGCGTGTGCTGGGCGATGGTGGCGGGCTCTGCCGAGACGGT
>JBCDDI010000238.1:0-5910 GCA_039180365.1 Pseudomonadota bacterium | reverse complement strand
TTCACCAGGCCACCCAGCTCCGGCGGTAAGGAGCAGCATGAGACCTAGTAAGACCTTCCCGCAGCGGGACGGTCTCGCCTCGGATGTCATAGGCCGGTCAGGCAGCAATCACTTCCTCGGCTACCTTCTGAATGCCCTCTATGGGATTCTTGCCCAGGGCAGGAATGGGGGTCACAACTCGCGAGACGCCGGCTGCCTCGAGGGCCTCGATGGACTCCTTGCCGCCACGCCCCGGCCACATGCAGGTGATTTCGATTTCGCTGACATCGCGGCCGATGGCGTCGCAGGCCGCCTTGAGCTTTTCCAGGGCAGGCGTGAGTTCCTCGGGGGTGCCCATAGGCGCATACCACCCCTGCGCATGTTTCGCCGTGCGTTCGAAGATCTTGCCGGCCGCGCCGCCGGTAATGATCGGCAGGTGAGGCTTCTGAACCGGCAGGGGATAGCTCTTGAAACCGCTCCAGTTGATGAAATCGCTCTGATGTTCCACCACTTCGCCGGACCAGACTTTCTTGATCGCTTCCACATAGTCGTCGAAGCGAGCGCCGCGGCGTTCAAAGGGTACTCCGAGGGCGGCGAATTCCTCTTTCAGCCAACCAATGCCAACGCCCAGCATAAAGCGGCCGTTGGAAACAAAATCGAGGCTCGCAGCCTGCTTGGCCATATAGAGCGGGTTTACCTGCGAAAGAATGTTCACGCCGGTACCAAGGCGGATGGTCTTCGTTGCTGCCGCCACGGCGGTGAGGGCAATCAGCGGATCGACGAACGGCGTCTCAGGGGCCGCCCCCATCTTTCCGGAGCTGTCGTAGGGGTATTTGGACTGGTAGTCCACGGGGACAAGCACGTGTTCAAAGGTCCAGACGGACTCGAAGCCGCTGCTTTCCGCGAGTTGGGCAAGACCAACCATCTGCTCGAGGTTCTGCACGCCGATGTTTACGGGGATGAGTCCGAATTTCATGAGCTGTCCTATTTCTGATGCCGGTTTGGGCATGCATTGTGGCTTGGGCCCGCTTCCGAGGCAAAGCCGGCGCGGCGGGATTCAGGAGACAGGTGACATTGCCGTCTCGACTGCGGTCGAAGTGCATGTTCAGATAGCGCCTCGTTTGTCAGCAGCTTAAGGGGAATGACAAGGTGGCCGAAGAACTCCAAGCGGATTATCTGGTGGTTGGTGGCGGTGCCATGGGCATGGCCTTCACGGACGTGCTGCTGGCAGAAACCGATGCCACCGTGATCATGGTCGACCGCTACCACCAGGTAGGCGGTCACTGGAACGTCGCTTATCCCTATGTACGGCTGCACCAGCCATCCGCCTTCTACGGCGTGAACTCCCGGGACCTCGGTTCTGACACCATCGACGCCACCGGCTGGAATGAGGGCCTCTATGAGCTCGCCACCAACAGCGAAGTCTGCGCCTACTTTGATCAGGTTATGCAGCAGACCTTCCTGCCCTCGGGCCGCGTGCAGTACTTCCCCATGTGTGAGTACACGGGGGAGGGTGCTTTTCATTCGCTGGTCTCTGACGCGAGCTACCAGGCGAAAACCCGTAAAGTGGTCGATGCCACCTATATGAACGTCACCGTCCCGAGCATGCGCGAACCACTTTATGAAGTGGCTGAAGGCGTGCACTGCGAACCGCCGAATGGCCTGCCGAAGGTGATGGGACAGTACGATCGCTACGTGGTTGTCGGTGCCGGGAAGACGGGGATGGACGCCTGTCTGTTTCTGCTGAAGAACGCCGTCGATCCCGAGGCCATCAGCTGGATCATGCCGCGAGACTCCTGGATGCTCGATCGCGCTAACATTCAGCCCGGAGAGCGTTTCGCCGAAGTGCTGGGCCAGGGTTTTGCCCAGCAGATGCAGGCGACGATTGAAGCCACGTCTATCGAAGATCTCTTCGAGCGCCTCGACGCCAGCGGTCAGCTCATTCGCTTCGACCCGGAAGTCTTCCCCACCATGTACCGTTGCGCCACGGTTACACAGGCTGAGCTCGAGCAGCTGCGGCGCATCCCCAATGTCATTCGCAAGGGTCGCGTACAGCGCATCGAGCAGGATAAAATCTCTTTAGATCAGGGGGATATCCCAACTAGCTCGACAACTCTACACGTAGACTGTACGGCCGACGGTCTCGAGCGGCGACCGCCCGTGCCGGTCTTCGATAATGACACCATCCATCTTCAGTCCGTGCGCACCTGTCAGCAGGTGTTCAGCGCCGCTTTCATCGGTCACGTGGAAGCGAGCTACGACGACGACGCGGCTAAAAACCATCTCTGCGAGCCGGTGCCGCATCCGGACGACCATCTGGATTTCCTGCGAACGACCATGGCCAACAGCCGCAACGCGGTGCGCTGGGCAGAAGACGCGGCACTCACGGAGTGGCTCGCGAAGGCCAGGCTCGACGGCTTCAGTCGCGCAGCGCAGCTCCTGTCGCGGTCGCCGGAAGAGCTGGCGGGTCTCCGGCAGCTGCAGGCTCAGGCATCTGAGGCGTCTATCGCCAACATTGAGAAGCTGCTGGCCTCTGTCCCCTAGCCCCGGGCGGTTTCCGAAGGCAGTTCCCCGTACTGGCGTTGATAATCCCGGGCGAACTGGCCGCCGTGCCAGAACCCCCAGCGGTTGGCTGCCTCAGTGACCGTAAGGACGTTTCCGCGCTGCTTGAGGTCCCGACGTACCCGGTGCAAGCGCGCGGCATGGAGGTAGCGTTTCGGTGCCAGGCCGACGCGCTCTCGAAAGGCTCGATCAAGCGTTGAATGACTCGTTGCGACCAGCTGACACAGCTCGCTGATGCGCAGACCTTCCTCGAGGTTTGCATCGATGACGTCGAGCGCCCTGCGAAAGACTCGCTCGCGTGTGGAGGCTCGTGGTGCCAGGGCTGGTGCGTCGATGTTCAGGAGCGCCAGCCGCTCGGCTAACGCCTGGTCGAAAATGTCCGCGGGCAATTCACCCGCCTGCCGGAAGGTGAGCTTGAGATCGCGTCGCAAGGCGACAACGTCGGCCGCGCCTGCGGATGGATTCCGATCGAAGATCTCCGGGTCTTCCTGGCCTGGGCCCTGGAGTGCCTGGGTGACGGACTGCAGGGTCGACTTTTCAACAGAGATCGTAAAGCCGTTAAAGCTTCCGAAGGAGAAACTCTCAAAGCCGCGCTCGGCGCTGAAGTGGAGCAGTTCCTGAGAGCCCGCCACTCTGCCCAGCCAGTCGATGGGAGACTGTTGTGCGTCCAGGATGCCGAAGGTTCGAACCTCTTTCGGCGGTGTGCCGCGCTGGTGCAGGTCGGCCTCGAGGTTGACCCGATTTACCCGGGAGCGGCGTCCGCCCAGGGATTCGGCGGCCCCCCGGAACGCACCACGGCTCAGCTGGAGAAAATCGAACTCCCAGCCGAGGGCTGCAGCCATGTCGTCGGCGTCTTCAAAGCGGGCGTTGAGCAGGGTCTGGACCGGGTCCATGGGAGACATCTGGGCAATTCTTGATACGGGCTGAGTCTGAATCCAGCTACTTTGCGTCGCAACCCGAGAAGCCTCGCAGTCGAACACGGAGTCAGCAGTGAACAGCACGCGTTTCCTTGCCCGAGCAGCCACGATCATGAGCCTCGCCCTTGCGGCGGGGAACGCGGTTGCCGCCCGCCCGATCATTCACGATTCGGAGTACTACATCCTGAAGACGCAGAATGGCGAGCGCTGGGCCAGTGACGATGTCGCGGTGGACGCGCGGCTCGAGGCCTTTCGGGCGTCGAACGGCGGGCGCCCGCCGAATGTGCTCTACATTCTCATCGACGACCTCGGCTTCGGGGATATGGGTATCCCGGAGCTCAATGCGATTCGCGGTTACGAGACACCGAGCGTGAATCGCTTTGCGGACGAAGGGATGCGCATGGCGCGCATGTACACGGAGCCGTCCTGTACGCCCACTCGGGTGGCCTTCATGACGGGCCGGCAGCCGCAACGGAACGGTATGGCCAACACCGCCGTCGACATTGCCGGCTTTGGCCTGGATAAAAAGGAAGTCACCCTGGCGGAGGTGCTCTCGGAGGTCGGCTACCGCACAGTACACATCGGTAAGTGGCACATGGGTGACATCCGCGAAGCCTGGCCGAACTATCAGGGCTTCGACTTTGCCGCCTTTCCCATTCACCAGCAGGGTCAGCTGACGATCTTCAACGACGATGCCGCGAACGAAGAGGTAACCATCGGCATTGGCGAGAACAACTACGATTCCCGCTTCACGCTCGATCGAACCTTCCGTCCCGATGCCTCACACATGGCGACGGTGGTTGAAGGGGAGCGTAATCAGCCCGTTCGCGAGGTTCGCATGGCGCCCGGTGAGCGCTGGACGCAGGCGAAGTACGATGAGATGAACGATCGCTTTCAGGAGCAGACGCTGGAGCAGCTCCGGGAACTGGCGGCCGGTGAGGAACCATTTTTTCTCCAGTACTGGCCCGTTATTCCCCTCTACAACCCGCGAACCACCCGGGATGAATACACAACGCCGAATGGCGGCACCTTCGTGGAAAGCATGAAACAGCTCGACGGCTGGATCGGCGAAATTCTCGATGAGATGGAACGCCTGGACGTTGCTGACAACACCGTTGTCGTCATCATGGGAGACAACGGGCACTTCACGAAGTACTCCCCGGGCAGCGGATTCACCCCCATGATCTATAAGGGGGGTAAAGCCGATGTCACCGAAGGGGGCGTGCGCGTGGACGCCTTCGCCCGCTGGCCGGGCATGATCGAAGCCGACTCGATCGTCTCCGACATCGTGCACGTTGCCGATCTCTACACGACCCTGGCGCGTTTTGCCGGGGCCACCGGGGAGATTCCGACGGATCGCGTTATCGACGGCGTGGATCAGAGTGCTCTGCTCCTGGAGGGCGAGACGCATGGACGGCGCGACCACGTGTTCATCTACTCAGGCGATTCGCTCAAAGCCGTGGTTAAAGAACAGTACAAATTGAAAGTGCCCGGGCCTGGTGAGAATCCGATTGTCGCCAAGTTCTACGATCTGTTCCGGGACACGCGGGAAGAGTGGCCGGTTTCCACGGAGGTCGGGGCCTGGGGCGGTCAGGAATTCATCCGCATCATCGAACGACATAAGAAACGCAAACTGGACTACCCCGATGAAGGCCCCGCGACCGGTCGACCCTACGAGGGCATCACGAACCTGCGTCCGGAAACGGAAGCGGCAGTGGAAGCCTTTCTCATGAAGCAGGGTTCACCGAAGGCTCGCTAGCAGGGGCGCCCCAGGCCCTTCGCGGCAACTGTGGGCTGGACAGCGCGCTGGATGAGGGGTCGCGGCTAACGTTAGCGCTAGGCGCTCTTTCGAAACGGGGTTGCCCATGCAAGCCGGTGGCTTTGTGTGTTATATCTTTCGCTAGGGGGTTGATGCTGCGGCTCCCTGGGTGGACGTCGGGTTCAATCCTGACGTTCAACCCAGGAATTGAGGTCCATGCAACGACTACCCCGGAAGCTCGCCCTTACTCTGCTCCTAACTGTCATCGGTCCTGCCGCTGTGGCAGATACACCGGAAGTCACTGAGTGGCCTTATCCGGACGACATTCCCGAAGCCTCCAGCGCGGCCCCCGGCATCGCCGGCGAACTTCCCTACGATATCGTTCGTTTTCTCATGACCCGGGGGCCGACCAACGTCAGCCTGTCCCCGGACGGTCGCCATCTTGCCTACCGGTCGACGGAGACCGGTAAACCTCAGCTCTATACCTTGGAGCTCGGCGCCGGTACGCCGGAGCAGATTACCTTTGGCCGGGCCGTCACAAGCTACAGCTGGGCGCCAGCCGGCGACCGTCTGCTCTATGCGGCCGACCGGAACGGCAATGAGCGGGAAGGCTACACGCTGATCACGCCCGACGGACGCCAGGAGCAGCAGCTTTCCCGGAGCAGCAGCGCCTTTCTGTAGCTTGTGACGGCC
>JBCDDI010000237.1:0-5929 GCA_039180365.1 Pseudomonadota bacterium | reverse complement strand
TCGTGGTGGTCGTGGTCGTCATCGTGGGCTGCATGCTCTTCGTGATCTTCATGATCGTCGTCGTGGGCAGCATGTTCGTCGTGATCGTCGTCATGGGCGGCGTGGTCGTCGTGATCTTCATGATCATCATCGTGCGCGGCATGTTCTTCATGATCGTCGTCGTGGGCCGCGTGATCGTCGTGATGGTCATGCTCGTCTTCGTGGTCATCGTGATGCTCAGCGGCGTGTTCTTCGGCCGCGTCCTCAGGCTCGGAGTCCGCCCACTCCTCTTCGAAAACGGGCTTCGTTTCCTGGCGGCTCGTCTCAAGGCTGCAGCTGGCGTCCCCAAAGGCGAACAGATCGTCGCGCTCAATGAGCGTTTCCGGGCTGTTGCCATTGGCGAGGAGATCGCCGAGCGGTGCGGTGAGGAACAGCTCAACGCGGCCGCCTTCAATGGAGACGTCGAGCATGCCCTGGCCGTGCACATGTGCACCGGCGGCCTGTGCGGGTTCGAACTGCGCCGCGCTTAGCGCAATCACTGAGATTGTCAGGGTTCGGCCAGAAAAGAACTGGGCTCGGATACTACTCATTTGATGGGCTCCAGATCGGTTGCAGGTTTAGCAATTGTCATCACACTCTCACCGGCCTGGACCGGAGGTCCTGCCAGTCCGTAGAGAGCAAAGCCGCTGCTTGGTGCGGTCACTTCCTCTACCACGTTACCCCAGTAGTCTCTGATAACACCGAGGGTCTCTCCTTCGCGGATATCTCTACCTCTGCGCACCTGCGGGTACCAGACGCCGCTGTGCGTCACAGGCACGGAGGCTGTGCCGTCGAAGAGACGCGGCGTCGCCTCCGCGGGTTCTGATGTCGGCATCATTGCCAGCACGCCGAGCGTCCTTCGCAGACCAGCTACGATCGCCTCAACATGGGCCTCCTCGCGGCTGCCGTTTTCGCCGATCTCAACGAGGACCGTTGGCAACCCGGCGGCAACGGCCTGTCGGTTCAGCGATCTGCCTTGATCGATCTGCGCCTGAGTTTCCATGCGATAGCGGACGATGTTTGGAAAGCCGAACGCCTGGGCGACGGCAAGCGCCTGCTCAAAGCCTGTGGCCAGGCTGCCTCCGTAAACGCCGACGAAGGCATCCAGCCATTCAGCCCCGTCGCCACTGTGTACATCGATTACAAAGTCGGCTCTGGCGATCAGCTCTGAGAGCTGCCAGGCCACCCGGTCTGTCTGGGTGCCCGCCGGATCACCAGGGAAGGACCGGTTCAGATTCTTGCGATCGTAGGGATTGACGTAGGGGGTGCGCTGTTCGAAAGCGGCTACGTGCGCGGCGTTAACCAGGAGCACCGTTCCCGACAGGGCGGCCGGATCGATCTGTGTGGGAAATACCTGCGCGGCCAGAATCGATGCAAACTCGTAGCCGTGTACGCCTGCAACAATCAGCAGCACGGGCCCACTGTGCCTGCCGTGGATAACGGTGAGCGGGATGGTTGTTGCCGGGTCTGATTCGCCAGCTGGAACGTCCAGGGAGAGCGTTGTGCTCGTGCCTGCCTGGGTTACGGTGTCGCCGAGCTTGAAGGGTTGTGCGGCCGCCATTGAGAGTGCGCTGAAAAGCGATAGCGCGAGCAGAAACGTTCGCGCCAGAGGCATATCAGGCGCCCGCCTTAGCGCAGTCTCCGCAAAGCCCGGTGACCTCAACGATTGCATTGCTCGGCTGAAAGTCGTGTTTATCGGCGATGCTGCTGAGCAGGCTGCCCAGTTTCTTAGACTCGAGCTCATCCACATGCCCGCAGGAGGAGCAGAGCAGGTACTGGCTTTCGTGAGTGTGTTCAGGGTGCTCGCAGGGCAGGTAGGACTGCGTTGATTCCAGGCGATGGACGAGACCCACGCCGATAAGGAATTCTAGGTGCCGGTAGACGGTCAGCGGGGCGATCTTCCGATTCTCGGTTTTTTCGAGACAGGCAATGAGTTCGTAGGCCGTTAAGGGGCGGTCGCTTGCTAGCAGTTCGGCGTAGGCGCCGAGGCGTGCCGGGGTCAACCTGGCGCCCTTTTCCGCGCAGCGCTCTTCAGCGATTTTGCGCCACTTAGCCGCTATGCGGACCGGCCGGCGAGAGGTGCGTTGTTTCGCGTTCATAGGCTCATGCCAGGGTGGTTGATACCTGCAGTTTACTCTTCTGCTGCGCCGTCTTCAGTGCTTCAGGTGGGTGCAGACGCTTCGTCTTCCTCGTCTCTATGCGCGAACCGGTGCCAGAGATGGGCGCCTCCGAGGAGCACGGATCCGGTCATCGTCATCACCGTTTCCATATCGTGGAAGTATTCGATGAAGGCGCTGACGAAGAGCAGCGCCAGGCCACTGAGGGCGACCAGGGAAAACCGCCAGGATCGCTCCGCCCAGACAACGAGCGCTGTTGCCGGCGTGGCCAGCAGCACAAACACCTGGTGCAGCCAGTGTGCCTCGGTCACCGCAGCTACCAGCGGCAGGAAGCTGAGCGGTAGTGCGACGCAGTGAATCAGGCACAGCGTCGAGATGGTGATGGCGATCAGATCAAGCTGCCGGGTTCGCTGGTTGGAAAGCGTTTCAACGGTTGTATCGTTCATAGACAGACAGGCTTCGTGGCGTCCTGTGAGGATGGTGGATTGATACAACATAACATATCCAGTCCGGCTTGAGGCGCCCGTAACCCGTATCCCATCCCTTATCCCATCCCTTATCCCATCCCGTATCCCATAAAGGTGCGCCGCCCGGGCTCGCTCAGGCTGCACTGGGACATCCACGTATGGTCGGCGCGACGGACTCTGCCTAGGGTTAGGGAAATAACCTGCTAGAGAACAAAGCAATGCTGAAGATGGTGAGTGGTGACATCCTGAAAACCGACGCGCAGATGATTGCGCAGGGTGTGGCACCCGAAGATCACTTCAATCAGGGTCTTGCGCTCTCGCTGCGCGAGCTCTATCCGGCCATGGCCAAGGACTTTCGCCACTACTGCAAGATTTCCCATCCAAAACCCGGTGAGGTGTGGCTCTGGGCCGGTGCTGACGGGCGGCGCATCGCCAATCTCATGACTCAGGAGCCGGCGCCCAGCAAGCAGGGCCACCCCGGTAAAGCATCGAGTCACAACGTGAATCAGACCCTCAGAAATCTGCGTTCGGAAATTGAGAAGGAAGGCATTCAGAGTGTTGCACTGCCGCGGCTGGCCACGGGTGTGGGCGGCATGGAGTGGGACGAGGTTTCCTCACTGATCGAGCGGCACCTTGGCGATCTCGGCATTCCCGTTTACGTCTATGAACGCTATCAGCCGGACGTCAAAGCCGACGAGTAGCCAAGCACCCTGGCCTGATCTGTAAGCCGGTCGCGGCCGCTGCCCGGTGATTCAGGTTTCAGCGGTTGAGACGAGCTTCAGCCAGGCGACCTCGATCTGAAAAGGCCCGTCTGTTCGGTCCGCGAGCAGGATGCCGACCCCGTTGATGGCGGACGCATCGATAGGCGGCCGGTCCAGGAGGCGGCCGCGGAAGCTCGCCTGAAAGACGGCCAGCGGCAGCTCGATGGTCTGCCAACGGCCGGCTTCTGTTGGAAAGATGGCCCGGTAGCTGACGTCGCTCCCTTCCGCATAAAGTCGCAGCTGATACGGGCGACCGTCACCGCGCACCCGCGCCCGCATGGCGTTCTGAGTTGTTCCCGCCGCCGCGATGGTCCCGCTGCGCACCGAGGCGAAGCCGCCGCCGTTGGTGTTGAGGGTGCCGGAGAACTTAAGTACCCCGTCGACGACCTGGAAACGACTGTCTGATCGACCGCCCATGATCGTATCGTTCACGATCTGCCAGCCGCGATCCGCGTTTTCGGCGCTGAAGTCGGCGAGGTTGATGTCGGCTGCGGCGGTACTCATGGTGGCGGTACTCATGGCGGCGGTACTCATGGCTATAAAGCTGGTGGTGGCGATAAAGCTTGGCGTGGCTGAAAAGCCTTGCAGGGCAAACAGGATGCAAGTTAACAGCATGTCAGTCGGCAGCCGGTTCCTTCGGCTGATAGTGGTAGCTCCGCTGGGTCCGTCCGCCGGCCACCAGATGATGTTCTCCGGTTACCCAAGCCGCTGCCGGTGAGCAGAGAAAGAGCACCATGGCGGCGATGTCTTCCGGCGTGCCGGCGCGGCCGAGGGGGATCGTTTCTACGAGCTCTTCGAGCTTGTCTTCTACGCCGAGGATTTCCCGGTAGGCCTCGGTGAATACCGGCCCCGGAGAGACGGCGTTTACCCGAATGGCCTGCGCCGCCAGTTCCAGCGCCAGAGTCTGGGTGAGGTTGATCAGTCCCGCCTTGGCAGCCGCGTAAGGTCCCGTCATTGGCGAGCCTCGGGTGCCCGCGCCGGAAGTGATATTGACGATGGCGCCACCTTTCGTCATGCGTCGCGCGGCGGCTTTCACCCCCTGGAAGGCGCTTGTGAGATTGAGTTCAAGCTGGCTGCGGAAGGTATCGTCCGGTGTGTCAATCAGCGTGTGCACGGCCTTTTCATCGGAGCCGCCAACGTTGTTCACCCAGATATCCAGGCGACCGAAGGTTGTCGTGCAGGCATCGGCCACGGTCTCGGCGTAGTCGCGGATGTCACCGGTCATGATCAGCGAGCGGCGGCCGCGAGCTTCGATGCCGGCAGCGGTGATTTCAAGATCGGACTGGCGCCGGGCGTTTAACACAACGTCTGCCCCCGCATCGGCGAGGGCCCAGGCGATGGCCCGGCCGATGCCCTGGCCAGAACCGGTGACTACGGCCACCTGATCGTCGATTCGCAGCCGGTCGAGGATGCTCATGGGCTCAGCAGCTCGAAGATCTCCAGGTCTTCGGAAGCTGCGCTATGGCGCGTGAGACTGGCGGAAATCCAGGCGTAAGCAGCTGCGTTCGAAACATCCAGGGTGCCGGCGATAACGGTCACATAGACCCAGTTGTAAAGCGTTACCCAGCGGTAGTCTTCCCAGAGCTGGGCCGCGGCCGGGGCACCAGCCCCGTTTTCCTCGAGCCCCGTGCGGTAGCGGGCGAGCAGATCCCGTTCGTGTACCCGGCGCACCTCCGTGGTGGCGCTCTGGGTCAGGAACAGGGCTACGTCGTTCATGCCGCGAGCTTTTAGCGGCCCCTGCCAGTCGAGGACCACCACCGGGTGATGACCGGGCGCATTGCCATAAAGCAGGTTCTCCATGCGGTAGTCGCCGTGGCAGAGCGTGACTGGCGCACGTGCCATGTATTCCTGGAGCATGGGGATCGTCTGGAGAAACTGTGTTTTACGCTCGCGGAGCGCGGGCGTGACCACGTCGCCGAACTTCTCAACCATGATGTCGAAGCCGGACTCCGTGAGCGCGAGCATGTTGTCCGCGTGGTAGCTCCCGGCGATGGAAGGCACCCAGTCAAGGTTGTCCACCTTGTCCTGAAAGGGGGCGTGGAGCCGGGCGAGCTCGTCAAGTGCCAGTTCGGCCTGCTCGAGGCTGGCGCCCGCAACCTGACTGCCAACAGCGTAGTCCCGCATATCTTCCATGAGGATCAGCATCCGCTCGCCATCGCAGGCCGAGTGCAGCGTCGCTGGCGTGCAGACGCTTGTCAGTGCATCAAGCTCTGCAAAATAGCGGGTCTCACGCTCGTAGAGCTGGTAGCTCAGGGCGACCTGTCGATTGGTTTCCACCTGGGAAGCGAACTTGGCGATGAAGCTCGATGGCAGGTTGTGGTTGCTGCTGCTGTAGCCCACAGTGAGCCCCGCAACCTCGGACATCATGCCGGTCCCCTCACCCACCTGCGAGTGCGCGACGGAGGTAACGGCTACCCCATCCGGTAACGCGCCGGCCTTCTTAAGCACCTCGGTGAGCAGTACCGGGGTAAAGCCGTCCGGGAGATGAGGCAGTCGGACCATAGCCACTAGCGCCGAAGCAGAATGGCCGCCCAGCGGGCGAGATTCAGGACATCGGCCAGTGCGG
>JBCDDI010000236.1:0-5936 GCA_039180365.1 Pseudomonadota bacterium | reverse complement strand
GGCAGTGAGGAGTGTGACGTAGATGGCCAGCGGGACGCTGATGGCCAGCCGATGGGCCGCCGGTTTCTTCAGTGGGTCCATAGTCAAAGCCTCTGATGACGACCATGGAAGGCGGATGAGAAGGCGGATGGAAAGGCGGATGACTATGGACCCACTGAAGAAACCGGCGGCCCATCGGCTGGCCATCAGCGTCCCGCTGGCCATCTACGTCACACTCCTCACTGCCTGTGGCGGCGGAGGCGGCGGTGACGAGGGCGGTGGTGTACAGAACACCCCGCCACCCCCACCTCCGCCACCGGCAACCACGAGCGGTGTGTTCAAGGATGCCAACGTTGCGGGGCTGGCCTACAGTTCCGGCGCCCTCAGCGGCATCACGAATGGTAGCGGTGCCTTCGAGTGCGAGACCGGTTCAACCATCGCTTTCTCCGTCGGTTCGGTTGACCTCGGCGCCACCGCCTGTGCCACCCTGGTGATGCCTCAGGCCCTTGCGGGTACCGGCGCGCTGGACGACGTGGAAACCCTCAATCGCGCCCGATTTCTGCTCATGCTCGATTTCGATGGGGATCCGGACAACGGAATTGAGATCTCCGACGCCGTGCAGCAGATTGCCGACAGCTGGGTGCAGCCCAATTTCAGCACCGCAGATCTGGACACAGAGCTTGCGAGCATCGTCTCCGATGCTTTCAGCGTCGATCAGACCATGCACGATCTGCCGGATGCTGCGACCGCTCTCGCCCATCTCGAGGCTACTGCCGCCTGCGCCTACGGCGGCGCTTTCGCCGGCCGCATGGCGGGCGATCTCACCGGCGCCTTCGGGGTGGTCATCGGTTTCCCCGGCATCGGCAATGCACCCTTCGCACCTTCCAGCGCCGGCTGGGTTGCCTTCGACGGCCTGGAGGAATTTGTAGCCGGTGGCGGAGGCGCCAACTCCATCACCTATGCAGCACGACCGGTAATCGATCACTCTGGCCCCAACCTGGCCGGCCCCTTTGACGGGAACTTTGACACCCCCGATCGAATCACCGGTAACTGGGAATCTGCCGGTAACAATGTAAGCGGCACCTACTCCGTGGATCGTATCGGCGGTGACGACGGTACCTGGCGTTTTGTCGGCGACATAGTCGGCGCGGAGTTGAGCGGTGTGGTCGCACTCGCTCTGACCGGTAACCAGATCGCCGGTGAGGTTTTCGAAGTGTTCGAAGGAATCACTTACCAAGTGACCGGCTCGATCACCGGCGACAGCGTCACTTTGACCGCCACTGGCGGCGCCCAGCCCATCGACGCCAGCGGCACCGTGGTCCGAAGCGGAGTCGGTGAACCTATTGCCTTGACGGCGAACTTCAGCGGCGGCTCCTTAAGCGCAGCCGCCTGCCGGTTGAACTGAGGGGATAAGAGGAACAGGAACGTCGGCGCCCAGCTCGGCGTATACTCAGGCCTGCGTTCGTGTTCTTAGGGGAGAAGCGATGCAGGCGACGCTCACCACAGATCTCAACCAGGCCCGGGACGACCTCAGCCACTTAGGCTACTGCCTCATTGCCGATGCGCTCAGCGCAGATGCCGTAGCCGTTGCCCGCGAACGGCTCGTCACCCAGGCGCAGGCCGAGGAAGAACAGGGGCTCTCCTTCCGCGACGGCGGGGCGAAGCAGCAACTCGGTGAGGGTTTCCGGGGCAGTCTGGAAAAGGCATTTACCGCGGCCAACGGCGGCATCAATCAGCGCCTGTGGATGCTGATCAACAAAGGCCAGTGCTTTCGGGACATGGTGATCCATCCGCTGACCGATACGCTGGTCGGTCACGTGCTCGGGAAAGACTTCATCCTCTCAACGCACTCCGCCAACATCGCGCGCCCCGGCGGCATGCGCATGGGACTGCATACGGATCAGTGGTGGATGCCGCAGCCCGTGCGGCCTGACATGCCAGCTGACGCTTCAATCAAAGCCTCGGAGATCACGCGGCAGCCGGTGGATGGCTTCCTCGAGCCAGATACCAGCCTCGGCATTTCACCAGCCGTGGTCTGCAACACCATGTGGATGCTCTCGGACTTCACGGCGAGCAATGGGGCTACGGAACTTGTGCCTGGCTCACACTTAAGCGGCGCGCACCCGGATCCGGCGCACCAGTCAGACTACAGCATCATCCAGGCCGAAGGCCCAGCGGGCACGCTGATGGTCTTCGACGGCAGACTCTGGCACGGCACCGGAGCCAATACCGGCAACGACGAGCGACTTGGCGTGCTCGCCACCTTCTGTGCGCCGCAGTTCCGTCAGCAGGAGAATCAGACCATCGGTCTCGACCGGGCCCTCTGGGACGAACTGCCGGAGAAACTCAAGGACCGCCTCGGCTTCAAACCCTGGAACGCCTATGGCCGGGTGGAGTCACCGGCCGTGGGGCGCGTGGAACCGGAGCCGGAACGGATCGGCGAGCTGACGCCGACGGGTGGCGTTGACTGAGGGTCTACCTCTTCAGCAACGACCTCACTGTCGGAACGGTTTTTTTTTCTATTCTGCCGACGTTCACGTTTCTCGTCTGCTTTACGCTTCTTTTCCATCTCGCGGAGTTTTTTGGCATAAGTGTGTTGTGATTTCGCCATTTTGTTATCTCGTTAGTTGAGTGGGGTCGGCAACGCGCGTCTTCACAGGTACGTCCGCCAATGGTTCAGAAATCACCGTCTTCGGTGAAGAAGCTCTTTAGCGCCTCACCTTGCGGGGTTTGACGAAGTTTCCGCAGAGCTTTTTCCTGAATCTGACGAATGCGCTCACGCGTCACCTGGAACTGCAGCCCCACCTCTTCCAGCGTGTGCGCTCCGTGCGTATCGATGCCAAAACGCATTCGAAGAATCTTCGCTTCCCGTTCAGTCAGTGTGGACAGCAGCTTGCTCAGGGTCTCCTTGAGGCCTTCGTCCAGGGCCTGATCGACGGGTGACTCGCTCTCCTCATCCTCGATCATATCGCCGAGGGATGCGTTCTCATCATCGCCGATCGGCGTTTCCAGAGAGAGCGCCTGCTTGGAAATCCGCAGCACCTTTCGAACCTGCTCCTCAGGGATCTCCATCAGCTCGGCGATTTCCAGGGGAGTGGGTTCGCGGCCGAGTTGCTGAAGCAGCTGCCGAGAAGCGCGGGTGGTCTTATAAATCATTTCCGTCATATGGACCGGCACACGAATCGTCCGCGACTGATCGGCGATCGCTCTTGTGATCGCCTGTCGAATCCACCAGGTGGCGTAGGTAGAGAATTTGTAGCCGCGTCGGTACTCGAACTTGTCTACGGCCTTCAGGAGCCCCGTATTTCCTTCCTGAATGAGATCGAGAAAAGGCAGGCCCCGATTCCGGTACTTCTTGCTAATCGACACGACCAGCCGCAGGTTGGCCTCGGCCATTTCTGACTTGGCGCGATGACTTTTGTGTTCGCCGAGCGTGATTCTTCGCTCGATTTCCTTCAGCTCAGCAATCGAAAAGCCAGTGTCATGGCAAATCGCTTCCAGCTGAGTCTGAGCACGCCGTATCGTCTTTTTCCGTGCCGCTAGTACACGGCTATAGGACTGGCCTGCCTCAATCTGGCTGTTCAGCCAGCAGGGTGAACATTCCTTACCGCGGAACTCGGCGAGAAAATGTTGGCGTTGCATGCCTGCTTCATTCACGCAGACCGCCATGATTTTTCGTTCCAGCTCGCGCAGGCGCAGCAGTGGCGCCCGGCCGATGGCCACAACCCTTTCCCGCTCGCGCGGCACAAATTTAATTCCTGAGAAGATCCGACCGAGCTTCTCCAGGTCAGCGCGTGCTGCAGAACGACTGCCCTCCTTTGCAATTGTCTTCCCGGATTTGCTGAGCGCGCGCTTCAGAGCGGAAAAGCGCTTTTTCGCCTCGACCGGTTCCGGACCGTTACTCCAGGCGGAGTCTTCTTTGTCTTCGGGAAACCGCCCGGTTGCCGGGTCTACCACCGGCGGCCTGGGAATCTCATCCATGGGATCAAGGTAGCCCGAAAACAGCACCGCCAGATCAGACGAATTGTCCGCAACCGCGTACTGATCGAGAGCGTACTCAACGGGGCCGGGCAGGCAGGCAATGGCCGCCTGAACTTCCCGCATCCCTTCTTCGATCGTTTTCGCGAGATCGATCTCTTCCTGGCGAGTCAGGAGCGTCCTGCTACCCATTTCACGCAGGTAAATGCGCATCGGATCCCGAGTAGGGTTTGTGTCTGTCTGCGCGCTCGAAAGTGCTGCCAACGCTTCTTCGTCGACAGCGTCTGTATCCAGCTGTGTTTGCTGCTCGGCCCCTTCGTCAGCGTCCGGTGCGGTCTCACGCACGGTAATGCCAATGTCGTCGAGCACCTGAGTAAAGCTGTCGATCTGCTCGGGCGTCGAGCTTTCAGCAGGCAGTGAATCGCTGACCTCTGCATAGGTCAGGTATCCCTGCGCCAAACCCCGTGTAATCAGGGCCCTCAGCTTGGGCACAGGTTCATCGGTTCTGGCGGTCATGGTCTCCTTGGATGAGCGCAAGCCCGTCAGTGGCAGGAAATCGGTGTGTCGTGAGACTAGTTCGAGCGCTGATGCCGGTAGCGCATTACACGAACGCGGGTCTCCCGCACCGCGGAAGTCTTCGATCCCCGGACAAAGCCCCGATCTGCATGCGCCTTGTCCGGCGTACGCTCCAGCGAGCGCCCTTCAGCTTGAAGATCCATACGGCGTCTCCAGTTGTCGATCATCGGGCTGTTGTCAGCCCGATGATCCTGCGCATGTCCGGCTCAGTAAGCACTGGCTCAGTTTTTGGATTGCGCTTCGTTTACCCGCAGCGCTCGGGATTCAATTTCGCTGCCGTTGAGCGCCGAAATGGCCTGTGCTGCGTGCGCACCAGCCATTTCAACGAACCCAAATCCGCGCGAGCGGCCGGTGTCTCTATCGGTGACGACTTGCGCCGACTCAACAGCCCCGAAGGGGGCGAAAAGATCCTGGAGGTCTTGGTTCGTGACACTCCAGGGGAGATTTCCAACATATACTTTCATTATCAGTCTCTGGCTCCACTGAGCCGCGTTTACGCAAATCCCGCTGAATCAGCTGCGCATAGATTGAGGTCACGCCGGCACCGTGCCAGCGAGTTGCTTTGACTTGGAAGTGATTGCCGATGAAAGGCGAGAGGTGAAGCTCGGCAGAAATCGGAACGGGGTTCCTGAATCGGTTCCCACTATACTCGCATGTCCGGAGAAAAGCCCGGAGTTTCTAAGCATGTGGGACTACTTGTGACACCGTACCTCTTTTGACACATCTCTCAGGTGTGGGCGTAAAGGTCGGCGCTCCTGGAGACCGCATCAGATTTACGGCTCGACGCACACGCCGTTGCGTTCTCGCAATGGCTTATCGCACTCCCAGCTTGCCCCGTCATAACGAAGGTGGGCATTCATCGGCACCTGAACAGCCAGACAACCATCTCCAGACTTCACGAAGCCCCGCTCGCACTGCCAGCCATCCCCGTATTTGCTGGATTCAGACAGATAGCCATTTTCGGGAACCGCTATCCGCATGCAGGAATCGTCGCTCGGTTTATAGCCCCGCTCGCAATCCCAGCCCCGTTTTGCCGGAGCGCTCTCGGACAGATAGCCATTGTTCGGCACTGCTATAGCCAGGCAGCTATCCCCTGCACGGCGAAAACCGCGCTCACATTTCCATCCCGGTCCGAAGCTACTGCTGACGAGATAGCCATTCTCCGGCAGCGTGATCGCAAGACATTGACCATCCTCTTCCCTGAAGCCTCGACGGCATTCCCATCCCGTGCCTCGCGCATCCAGAAAACCGTCCGCGGGGATCTCAACCGGCAAACACAGCTGAGCTTCTTCTCGAAAACCGTGGCGGCAATTCCAGCCGCGTCCATAGCTGCCGTTGGTGGCATACGCACCTGCAGGTATCACGACCGGAAGACACTCTTCGCCGTCCTTTCTGTATCCGGT
>JBCDDI010000235.1:0-5964 GCA_039180365.1 Pseudomonadota bacterium | reverse complement strand
AGCTCACCCAGTACCCCGGATTATCTGGCAGGGCTGCCAGGGTCTCTTCGGCGTGATCCCGAACGTAAGTCCAGCAGGCGCCGTCGAATGACATGCAGTGCGCGTTCAGCTCCGCAACAGCGGCGGGGTCGGGTTCTGCGAGGAACTTCGCAACCGTGGTCTCGGAGCTGGCCAGCGGGGCAAAGCAAAGCGTCCAGCAGAAGAACGTAAAAAGCGGTCCCTTCACTGTGAAGTCTCCGATCATCCTTGATCAGTTGCAGCTTAGTCGCTGTGCCGCTGTTCGGGTAGAGCCGACGGAGTCAGCGAGCGGAGCGAACTAGTGGGCAGAGTTGACCTCGCCCCGTTCTGTGGGCTTTTGGTGAATCAGGCGTCCCGCACCAGCATCCAAGGTGTGTGCAGTGCCGGGGGCCGGTACGGACAAAAAAATCACAGCTTGGGGGTGTGTAAAACCCTCTCTTAAAGCGTCTTTATGTAGAGACAGGCATCGTTTGGTCTGAGGCCCGCGTTGCGAGAGGTTACGGGATTCCCTCTGGGGAACGTCATATAGATAGGACAGATGAAATCTGCGGAGGCGTCATTCATGGTCCATGGAGCGCTCGAGGAAGGACTTCGGAAAACATGTCTTCGGCCAACGGCAAAGCGCCGTCTGGTTTGTTCGGTGCTTGAGACTGCCCGGGACCACCCTGACGTAACGGCCATTCATGATCGCGTGCGTGAGCAGGATCCCAGCGTTTCCATCAGTACCGTGTATCGGATCCTCCGCGAGCTCGCGAGTTTTGGCTTGATTCGCCGCCTGGAGTTTGCAGACCGCCGCTCACGCTTCGAGATCGTCCGACCCGATCAGCATCATCACCTGGTTGATCTGCAGTCTGGGGACGTCCTCGAGTTCAGCAGCGAAGAGCTTGAACTACGTGCGAAGAGGATTGCGTTGGCGGCAGGCTATGAGCTGGTGGGTCTCGACCTCAAACTGTACGGGACGCCGAAAGCCTGCCCCCGCTGACCGCTTTCATCGACCCAACTCTTGAACCTGCCTTAGCTTTTCAGAGGCTTTCGCTGGCGGCACCTTGGAACTGCAGAGTAGCGAAGTGGGTGTCCTCCGCGGTGCTTTGGGAAAAGGTCCAGCCCATGCGCTCGGTGACTTTCCGAACCAGCGTCAGGCCCAGCCCATCTCTTTCACCGGGGGGCTCCGCCGCACCGTAGGACGCTCCGAACAGGGAGTTTTCGACGGTGATCTCATCGGCCATCAGGGTGATTCGAATTCGACCGGCGGCACCGTGCTCGAAGGCGTTTCGGATGAGATTTGCGAGGGCGATTCTCAAGGGGTGCGGCGGCAGCGTCACCGTTGCCTCCTCCGCTTCGGAAGCAATGATGACTTCCTGATCGCTTAGCAGGTACGAATGTTCATCGACAAGCTCGTGCGCAAGGTCCAGTAAGTCGACCGGCTCTGCGCCCTGGCTGGAACTCTCTTCCCGGCTCAGCCACAGCAGCGTGTCAATAAGACGCTGCATGCGATGTGTCGCCCTGCGAATTCGGCTCAGTGGTTCGCTTTCCGTGCCATTGCGCGTTCGCTCGAGATCGAGATTGGACTGAATGATTGTGATGGGTGTGCGTAACTCGTGGCTGGCGTTGCGAACGAACTCACTTTCCCGTGCGAGCGCGGCCGAGATGCGCTCTGCGGCTTCCTTCAGTTCCCGGCCGACCTCGTCGAACTCGCCGTAGCCGAAGCGGGGTTTGGCGCCGGCTGCATTGCTGGCGGTCAGCGATCGGGTCCACTGCGACATCCGGCGAGTGCGGACAAAGATCCGCCGCAGCAGGAGCAGGGTGAGCACGCCCCAGAAGACAACGAAACCGAGGCCAAGACGCTCCTGAAACTCCAGTAGCTCCATCATCTGATCCATGGGGCCCCCTGGACGGCTTAAGCGTTCCCGCGTTGCTTCGAAGAGGGCGATCACCTGACGACCGTCCTCCAGGCGATAGTTGAAGAGCATGACGCCGGATCGGTCCGTTTCCTGAAAATACAGGCGGTTCTCACGGAGCGGCACGCGCCGTTCGAAAACCGCCTTGAGATGCTCGGGCATGGCATCTACGCTGGCGTAGATCTGTGTGCCGCTGGCTTCGTTCTCGGGCAGGGTGCCGGTCATCAACAGTCGCTCAGCGGCAGCGCCCGCTTCCGCCTCGAGTATGATTCCGGCTGCCTGTTGCGCTCCGTTGAACAGGTACTGCGGCAGCAGCTGACTGTAAACGAATACCAGCACCCCGACCTGGATCAGCAGGAAGACCGCCAGCTCCCGCGACAGCGTCCACCTAAACATCCTTTCGACCTCCCAGGCGCACGCCGATCCCGGCAATCGTGTGCAGCAGTGGCTCTTCGTCAGCGCCGTCTACGGCACGGCGCAGGCGATGGAGCTGCACGTTAAAACTGTTCCGGCTGGGCACCTCATCGCGCCAGCCGGCTGCAAAGAGACCCTCGCGGCTGAGTGCCTTTGGACTGGATCTCGCCAGCGCCTCCAGCATGCGCCAGCCGGTGGGCGTGAGCTCCAGCTTCCTGCCGTTGCGCGATGCGCACTTCTGATCGAAGTCGATGCGCAGACCGTCGATATCACGCACTGGAGACTGACCGCTGCGCCGACCGGAAAGGGCTCGAATTCTGGCGACCAGCTCATCGAGCTCAAAGGGTTTTGTCAGATAGTCATCAGCCCCGGCCTGGAAGCCTGCGAGCTTGTCGACGAGCGCATCCCGCGCGGTCAGCAACAGGAGCGGAACATCAATTCCATTCACTCGCAGCCGTTCGCAGAGCCCGAGACCGTCCAGGACCGGCATGGAGACGTCGACAACGAGGACGTCGTAGCGGTTGGCTTCCGCGAGACGGAGACCGAGCTGACCGTTGGCGGCGTGATCGCAGTCGATGTCTGCGAGGGCAAGGTAATCCACCAGCGTTGCGGACAGATCGATGTCGTCTTCGACCAGCAGCACGTTGATCGTCATGCTGAAGTCCCCTTTGAGGATAAGCGGCGACCGCTGAAAGCCGCCATTCTTTCACGGGCGTCTTCGCCGATCATCAGGAGCAGCGGTACGATGATCAGGGTGATCACCGTGGCAAAGATGATCCCGTAGGCGAGGCTTGCAGCCGCCGGCTTCAGGTAGGCGGCGCCGGGAGAAGGATTAGCAATCAGGGGGGCCAGCCCTGCATAGGTGGTCAGCGACGTAAGCAATATGGCGCGCAGGCGTTCGGCGGCGACGGTACGCAGCGCCTGGCGCGGGGCCAGCTCTGCGCGGCAGCTCTGATAGCGTGATACGAGCAGCAGGCTGTCGTTGATCACCACGCCAGCCAGGGCGAGTACTCCGAAAAACGACAGCATGCTGAAAGACAGGCCGTGCACCAGATGGCCCATGATGGCGCCAACGACCCCAAAGGGAATGACCGCAAGAATCACAAAGGGCGCGGCATAGCTTTTCAGGGCGATGGCGAGCACCGCGTAGATGACGATGAGTGCCATGGCGGTGATTCGCGCGAAGGACCGCTGGAAATCCTCGAGCTCTTCCGCTTCGCCGCCGAAGCGGAAACTTGCCGAGGGGTATCGCCTTTGGGTCTCCGGCAGCACCTCCCGGCGCAGCTCCGAGACCAGAGCTTCCGGTGAAGTAATGTTTTTGTCCACGTTGGCACTGATCCATATGGCAGAGCGGCCATCGATGCGCGTGCGCTCGCGGTTTGCGCGTTCTATCGTCGCCGTTGCCACGGTGGCGAGGGGCACGGATTCTCCGGAAGGCGTTCGCACCTGCATATCCCAGAGATCGGTAACGGAGCGCCTCGCTTCCTCCGGATAACGGACGCGGACTCTGAGCTCGTCGCGGCCACGCTGAATGCGCTGCGTTTCGAAGCCGAAGAATGACTGCTGCAGCTGCTGCGCGAGAGACTGTGTAGTCAGGCCAAGCAATCGACCCTGCTCCGTAGGCTCCAGGCGGATTTCCGGTGCGCCGATGTCGAAGCTGGTGCGCACGTCTTCGAGCCCCGGCAGTTCCTCAACGATCTCGAGCAGGTGCAGGCCGGCCGCCTGAGCAGTCTCATAGTCATGTCCTTTCACCTCGAGCCAGAAACCGCTGATAGCCGTATCGCTATAGTTCAACTCCAGGTTTGTCACCCCTTCAGGTTGCCCGATGGCTTCGCGCCAGCGTCGAGTGAAGGTGGATGGGGAAACCTGCTGCAGGGCCTTTGGATTCAGGGCGACGGTCGCTCGACCTCCAAGGTCGCCGCTTGCCTGTACGAGCACAGAACTGATTACGGACACGCCTCGCTCGGCGGCAAGTTCCTCACCCACGGCGTAGGCGGTGGCCTCCAGTTTGGCAAGCGCGCGCTCCGTAAAACCGTAGCTGGCATCTTCCGCAACAGACAGTTCTGCGCGGACGACCGAACCTGGCACTTCCGGAAAAAACACCGACCGGACATGTCCGTTCTCGATGAGACCGATGCCGGTCAACAGCACCGCCAGGAGAAAAATCAGTGATGCGTAGCGGCGTTCCAGGGCCCGGTCGAGGAATGGCAGAAAGTGCCTGTCGCGGAAACGCTCGAGCCCATCGTTCAACCGCTCACGCACGCGCCCGATGGCGTTGGACTGCGCTCTCGGTTTGATATGGCGGAGGTGCGCGGGCAGGATCAGCTTCGACTCGATCATGGAAAACAGCAGGCAGGCCGCCACAACCAGCGCGAATTGTCCGAAGATCTGCCCCATCTCTGCTTCGTGAAACGCGAGGGAGCCAAAGGCGATGATCGTTGTCAGGCCGCCAACGAGGGTCGGCATGGCGACCCGACGCACAGCGGCGATCGTTGACTCGTCCGTCAGGGCCAGGGTTCGGTGGGTATAGATGCTTTCACCAACGACAATGGCGTCATCCACGAGGACGCCCATGGCAACGATAAAGCCGAAGGTGGACACCTCGTTGAGCGACAGCCCGAGCAGGCCGTCGCCCATGAGAAAGAGCGCCCCGGAGAAACACACTGGAAGGCCCAGGGCTACCCAGAGCGCAACACTCGGTTGCAGCGTGAGGCTCAGGAGCACAATCACCAGGAGTACTCCGAGCAAGCCGTTGCTGAGGATGGTCTCGAGGCGATCGGCGACGTATTCGCTTCGGTCGTCCCAGTGCTCGAGGGTGACTCCCGCGGGCATGCGCTGTTCTGCCCGCCATTGTTCGGCGACCGCGCGCGCCTCCTCTACGATCTGCAACATGTCGCTCTGTTCGTCGATGGCGACACGAATTCCAATGGAAGGCGCCTGATTGAAGCGCAGCAGCACATTGGGCGAGTTGGCGTATCCATCGCTGACTGTCGCGACGTCGCCGATCGTCAGCTGGCTGCCGTTGATGTTGTCGCGCACGGGGATGCGTGCGAAGTCTGCCGCAACATAGCGCGGCGCATCAGCGGTCAGTCGCGTTGTCGAGTCCGGCGAGCGGAGCACGCCGCTGACCTCCAGCACCGATTCGGCGGCAACGGCGCGGGAAACGTCGGCCAGCGACAGGCCATAGCTGTGCAGCTGTGCCTCTTCCACCTCGATGGCGATCTCCGGCGTGCGTTGGCCGGATAGGTCGACGCGTGAAATCGCGCCGCGAGCGAGCAGGTCATCGCGAAGTGCCTCAGCAAGATGGCTGAGCACCCGGTGCGGTGCGTTGCCCGACAGCTGCAGGCGAATGGCGGTTTCATCCCACTGCTGAGCTCGGACCGTTGGCCGGTCGGCTCGAGCAGGCAGGGCGACGATGGCGTCGATCTCTGCTTTTACGTCGTTCAGAAGCCGCTCGAGATCTGTATCCGGCATGGTTTCGAACATATGACGAAATTAAGGTTAAAATGATTGAAATGAAAGTTGGGAATCGTTTATTAATCAACATGGGCCCAGTAAAAATTTGCACGGGATGAGAGATATTTTCAATCATTAAATATGTCCTGATAAAACTAAATAATAAACAATCTATTTT
>JBCDDI010000234.1:0-5994 GCA_039180365.1 Pseudomonadota bacterium | reverse complement strand
CTCAAGCAATGTGTGAATTATACCTTGCCCGGGAGTTACGGTAAAATAGTGGGCCGATTGAAGACTAGTACTCAATGATTGTGTGTAGATTTGATAGAAGCCACTGGAAAGGATATGTGAAAAGCCGGTGGAGTCCGTGGAGTTCGGGCGTATCGCCGCGCAGACGGCGAAGCAGGTAATCGTCCAGAAGGTTCGCGAAGCGGAACGGGCTCAGATTGTCGAAGCTTACCTGCCGCGCGTTGGCGAGCTCATCGGTGGCACCGTTAAGAAGCTCGGCCGGGACAGCGTGATTGTTGATCTGGGAAACAACGCTGAGGGTCTCCTGACCCGCGAGCATCTGATCCCGCGAGAAACGTTCCGAGTTGGTGATCGGCTCCGGGCGCTGCTGCTCGAGATCAAACCAGACAATCGCGGACCGCAGCTGATCCTCACGCGGACCTCGCCGAAGATGCTTATCGAGCTCTTCAAGATTGAAGTGCCGGAAATCTCCGAGGACGTCATCGAGATTCGCGGCGCCGCCCGCGATCCTGGTTCCCGGGCGAAGATTGCTGTGAAGACCAACGATGGTCGCATCGATCCCGTGGGTGCCTGTGTCGGCATGCGCGGCTCGCGGGTGCAGGCGGTATCTGGAGAGCTTGCAGGAGAGCGGATCGACATCGTGCCCTGGGATGAGAACCCCGCGCAGCTGGCGGTTAATGCCATGGCACCGGCGGAAGTGGAATCCATTGTCCTGGACGAAGAAGTTCAGGCCATGGACATCGCCGTGGGCGAGGACAACCTGGCCCAGGCCATCGGTCGAGGCGGTCAGAACGTCCGTCTTGCGAGCGATCTGACCGGTTGGAAGCTCAACATCATGACTCAGGAAGAGGCGCTGGCTAAGCAGGAAGAGGAAGCCGGCAAGTACATCCAGGAGTTCATGGATTCCCTGGCCGTTGACGAAGACGTTGCGATTGTCCTCGTTGAAGAGGGCTTCACCACCCTCGAGGAAGTGGCCTACGTGCCCATCGAGGAGATGACGGCCATCGAAGGCTTTGATGAAGAGATTGTCGAGGAACTGCGCAATCGCGCCCGCGACGCTCTGTTAACGAAAGCCATCGCCAGCGAGGAAGCGCTTGGAGAACAGGAGCCAGCAGAAGATCTGCTGAACATGGAGGGGATGGAGCGCAGACTTGCGTTCCAGCTGGCCAGCCATGGTGTGGTCACCATGGAAGACCTGGCTGAACTTGCGGTACCCGATCTCCAGGAGATCGTCGAAGAGCTCGACGACGAAGCGGCAGCGGCGCTGATCATGACGGCGCGGGCACCCTGGTTTGAGGAAGCCGAAGAGTAGACGGAAGAGGGTTAGGAATGTCTGAAGTCACGGTAAAGCAACTCGCAGACACGGTGGGCACACCGGTCGATCGCCTGCTCAAGCAGATGCAGGAAGCCGGGTTAGCGCACGCGCGTGATGACGAGCTGGTCAGCGACGAGGAAAAGCAGAAGCTGCTCGCGCATCTGAAGGCCAGTCATGGAGACAGCGGTTCGTCGCAGCCGAGCAAAATTACGCTCAAGCGCAGGACCACGGGCACTCTGAAAACCGGTCAGGGCCGCACGGGCAAGACCGTTAATGTTGAGGTTCGCCGTAAGCGTACCTACGTGAAGCGCGCCGAAACGGAGGCGCCGCCCGCTCCAGTTGCAGAGGCTGAAGCCCCCGAGCAACCGGCGGCTGCTCGAGCGCCGAGCGCCAGTGAGCTTGAAGCGCAGCGTATCCGCGAAGAAGAACAGGCTCGGGTGTCCGCGGAAGAGGAAACGCGCCGTCAGGAGGCAGAACGGAAGGCCGAAGACGAACGCCGCAAGGAAGAAGCGGCGCTCGCTGAGGAAGCTGCGATGCTGGAAGCGGAGCGGAAGGCGGCAGAGGCACCGAAAGCGGAAGAGCCGGCTGTGGATCCGGCAGCGGCAGCAAAAGCGGCCGCGGAAGCTCAAGCCAAACAACAGGCCGCCGAACGCGGCGGTAAGCGCGCAAAAGGCAAAGAACACGAGCGGAAGCGTTCCGGCGGCGACCGCCGTCGCGAGCTGTCCCTGAAGACGGAGCGACGGGCACGGCGGCGCCATCACCAGACGCCGATCCAGGTCGATCAGCAGGGTGGCGAGTTCCGGCCTACAGAATTTATTGCCCGGGAAGTTGAAGTCCCGGATCTCATTTCCGTCGGTGACCTTGCCCAGCGCATGTCTGTGAAGGCCGGCGAGGTCATCAAAACGCTCATGGGTATGGGCGTCATGGCCACCATCAACCAGACCGTGGATCAGGACACTGCCACCCTGGTGGTGGAGGAGATGGGACACAAAGTTAAGCTTGTCCACGCGGATGCCCTTGAGCAGTCCCTTGAGGAGTCGCTGGTACTCGAAGGTGACGAAGTCGGCCGCTCGCCGGTTGTTACTGTCATGGGTCACGTTGACCATGGCAAAACCTCGCTCCTCGACTATATCCGTAATACGCGGGTAACGAGCGGTGAGGCTGGCGGCATCACCCAGCACATCGGTGCCTATAAGGTGGATACACCCCACGGCCGCATCACCTTTATTGATACCCCTGGCCACGCAGCCTTCACGGCCATGCGAGCCCGCGGTGCGCAGTCCACGGACATCGTCATTCTTGTGGTAGCCGCCGACGACGGCGTTATGCCGCAGACGGAAGAAGCCATTCAGCACGCCCGCGCCGCCGGTGTGCCGGTGGTGGTCGCCATCAACAAGATTGACCTGGAAGCCGCCGATCCTGATCGGGTTACTAACGAACTGGCGGCGAAAGAAGTGGTTCCGGAGGACTGGGGCGGCGATACGCAGTTCATCAAGGTTTCCGCCCATAGTGGTGAAGGTATCGAGGCACTGCTTGAAGCCGTGCTCCTGCAATCTGAAATTCTTGAGCTCAAGGCGGTTGAAGAGGGCCCCGCGCGCGGGGTGGTTATCGAATCCCGCCTCGATAAGGGCCGCGGCCCGGTTGCCACCATGCTCGTGCAGAACGGCACCCTGAGTCAGGGGGACGTGGTGATTGCCGGTGAGTTCCATGGTCGCGTGCGCGCCATGCTGAATGATCTTGGGGAGCAGATTCAGGTCGCAGGCCCCTCAGACCCTGTAGAGATTCTCGGTCTTGGGGGTACGCCCGATGCCGGAGACGACTTCTCTGTCGCGACAGACGAACGCACGGCCCGGGAACTTGCGGAGTTCCGCCGCGATAAATCTCAGGAGCAGCGTCAGGCCATGCAGCAGGCCGCGAAGATGGAAAACATGTTCGCGAACATCGGCGAAGGCGAAAAGCGCATTCTGAAGATGGTGCTGAAGGCCGATGTGCGGGGCTCGCTGGAGGCCATCCAGCAGGCGCTCACGGATATGGGCAACGACGAAGTGGCCGTGAACATCCTCGGCTCCGGTATTGGCGGCATCACCGCCACCGACGCGAACCTGGCGCTCACCTATGGTGCCGCGATATTCGGCTTCAACGTCCGGGCGGATAACTCGGCGAAGAAGATCATCGAGCGAGAGGGTCTGGATCTGCGCTACTACAGCGTGATTTATGAGCTTCTCGACGACGTTAAGCAGGTGCTCTCGGGCATGCTGGCGCCGGAAATCCGCGAAGAGATCGTCGGCATCGCCGAAGTACGGGACGTATTCCGTTCGCCGCGCTTTGGCGATATCGCCGGCTGTATGGTTGTGGAAGGCACCGTCTTCCGGAACAAGCCGATCCGCGTGCTGCGCGAAAACGTCGTTATCTATGAAGGCGAGCTCGAATCACTGCGCCGCTTCAAAGACGACGTGAACGAGGTACGCAATGGCACCGAGTGCGGTATTGGTGTTCGGAACTACAACAACGTCCAGGTTGGCGATCTCATTGAGGTCTTCGACTCCAAGGAAGTGGCGCGGGAGCTGGCCTGATCGTGGCACCTCGCCCTCTGCGCCATGCGTGAATTCGGCCGCAGTGAGCGGGTTGCGGATTTCATTCGTGACGAGCTTGCGTCCATCATCCAGCGGCAGATGCGCGATCCGCGGGTTGGCATGGTGAGCGTTAACGAAGCCAAGGTGAGCAAGGATCTGAGCTGGGCAGACGTTTATGTGTCTTCCCACGAGACCAGGACCGAGGCTGAGCGCGCGGAGCTGCTTGAGGTGCTGAACAAAGCCGCCGGCTACTTCCGCTCTGAGCTAGCGAAGCGGCACAAGATGCGGACCACGCCGAAGCCACGCTTTCATTACGACGAGGTCGTAGAACGGGGCCCGGCCATGGAATCGCTCATCGATCGCGCGGTCCGGGAAGATGCCGCCCAGCAGGCGGGCGTTGACCGGGAGGATGCGCCCGATGGCTAGGCGCAGACGCGGTCGCGATATCAACGGCATTCTTGTTCTCGATAAGCCCACGGGCATCAGCTCAAACGATGCGGTGCAGAGGGCCAAGCGGCTCTTCAACGCCCGTAAGGTTGGCCACACGGGCGCCCTCGACCCCCTGGCGACTGGCGTGCTGCCGCTGTGCTTCGGTGAGGCGACAAAGTTTTCTCAGTACCTCTTGAGCTCTGATAAGAAGTACTGGGCCCGAATTCGGCTGGGCCTGGCAACGGACAGCGGTGATTCAGACGGCCAGGTGGTCAGCGAGCGACCCGTTGAAGGGGTCGACGAAGACAGCATCGAAAACGCGCTGCGCTTTTTTCGCGGCGAGATCGATCAGGTGCCGTCGATGTTTTCGGCCATCAAGCATCAGGGTCAGCCGCTCTACAAGCTGGCACGGCAGGGCATTGAGATCGAGCGGGAAGCTCGACGGGTAACAATTTTCTCGAACGAGTTGCTCTCCTTCGATGGCGACAGCCTGGTGCTGTTGATCCATTGCAGCAAGGGCACCTACGTTCGCACCATTGCCGAAGAACTCGGCGAGGTGCTGGGCTGTGGCGCCCATGTTGTCGAGCTTCGACGACTGGCGGCCGGCCCCTATACGGAAGCGGATCTCGTGACCTTCGAGGAGCTGGAAGCAGCCCTCGAGGAAGGCTCGCTTGATCCCTTCCTGCAGCCGGTGGTGAGCGCTGTCAGAGAGTGGCCGGAGGTCAGGTTGACCGACAACACGGCCTACTATCTGCGCCAGGGCCAACCGGTAATAGTGCCGCACGCGCCAACAAGTGGCTGGGTGCGGTTGTCGGAAATCGAGTCGGACGACACGACGAAGTTTATCGGTGTCGGCGAAATTCTCGATGACGGCAGAGTCGCTCCAAGACGACTGGTCGTGGAGCACAACAAGTAGCGGGTTCTGAGAGAGAACTGAACAGAGTCCCGCATCGTCGAGGTCACTGTAAATGTGCACGGTGATCCCGAATCTGTAGCGCACATTAAATTGGAGTAAATGAAACATGGCACTGAACGCCAACAGCAAAGCAGAAATTATCAAGGAGTATCAGCTCGAAGATGGAGACACAGGGTCTCCAGAAGTACAGGTTGCGCTGCTGACCCACAATATCAACGGTCTGCAGGATCACTTCAAAGCGCACCACAAAGATCACCATTCCCGTCGCGGTCTGATCCGTATGGTTAACCAGCGACGCAAACTCTTGGACTACCTGAAACAGAAAGATGCAAACCGCTACTCGGATCTCATCAAGCGGCTCGGTCTGCGAAGGTAACGTCGCACCGACGTTTGATGCTGAGACCAGACAGGTAATCCAACTGGAGGTTAAGAATTTTGAACCCAATAACTAAAGAATTTCAGTACGGCGATCAGACCGTGGTCCTCGAGACCGGTCGTGTCGCCAAGCAGGCTACGGGCGCTGTGCTCGTCAGCATGGGCCCGACCGTCGTGCTCTGCACCGTCGTTGGTGCTCCGAATGCGCGCCCCGGCCAGGACTTTTTCCCCCTGACGGTTAACTATCAGGAGAAGACCTATGCGTGGACGGGAACGACAGCTCCTGCGCCATCGCGGCCTTGGCGCCGGCGAGGCAGGTGATCAGGAGGAACCAGCGCCTCATGCTACGGGCGCCCGGCGGTAGTGGT
>JBCDDI010000233.1:0-5994 GCA_039180365.1 Pseudomonadota bacterium | reverse complement strand
GGCGGAGCGCGTCGCCGAGGGTCAGCCGGTGTCTTATCAGGGCCTTGAGATTGATTTCATGCAGCCCGCTGAACGGCTGCCCATGGCGGAGGCGGTACTGCGCCACACGAAGCTCAGTGAGGCCGAAGTTGAGGACGAGGAGGCACTCAAGCGTCACCTCGAACGCCACAACGTACCCGTAGAGGATGGCTGGGGCTGGGGGAAGCTCCTGGCGGAAGTCTTCGAAGCGGAGGTGGAGGAGCGCCTGGAACAGCCGACCTTCATCACCCACTACCCCAAGGAGATATCGCCTCTCTCAAGGGTGAATGACAGCGACGCGCGTGTGACCGACCGCTTTGAGCTTTTCGTAGGCGGCCGCGAGATCGCCAACGGATTCTCGGAGTTGAACGATCCGGTCGATCAGGCTGAACGTTTCCAGGCCCAGGTTGCCGCGAAGGAAGGCGGCGATACGGAAGCCATGGGCTATGACGCGGACTACATTCGCGCCCTGGAGTACGGCCTGCCGCCATCAGCGGGGGAGGGCATTGGCATCGACCGGCTCATCATGCTTTTCGCCGATGTTCCATCGATCCGCGACGTACTGCTCTTTCCCCTTATGCGCCCGGAAGTCGGAGTCGACGCGGCGTCGGATGCTCACGACGACACGGCGGACGCCGGGGACGATGGCTGAGGATCGCCTGAAGCTCGAGGCTTCCTGGAAGCAACTCCTCGGCGAAGAGTTCGAGCAACCCTATATGAAGCAGCTTGGTGCTTATCTGCGCGACGAGAAACGCGCTGGGAAGGTCATCTTCCCGCCAGGGGCCGAGATGTTTGCAGCGCTTGACCATACGCCCGTCGAGCGGGTGAAGGTGGTGATCATCGGCCAGGACCCTTATCACGGGCCTCGCCAGGCGCATGGACTGTGTTTCTCGGTACGCACCGGTGTCCAGCTACCCCCTTCTCTGGTGAACATCTTCAAGGAAATCGAAGCGGAGTATCCGGAAGGGGACCGCCGCTTTGATGGCAACCGGGGCTGTCTTGAACCCTGGGCGCGGCAGGGCGTGCTGTTGCTGAACGCCGTGCTTTCCGTCGAGCGGGGCAGAGCCGGTTCCCACCAGGGGCGCGGCTGGGAGACGTTCACTGATGCGGTGGTCGACCACCTCAATCGGGAACGGGAGGGCCTCGTGTTTCTGCTCTGGGGCAGCTACGCACAGAAGAAAGGGGCGCAGGTGGACCGCAGCCGACATCAGGTGCTGACGTCGCCGCATCCGTCACCGCTGTCGGCACATCGGGGTTTTTTTGGTTGCGGCCACTTCCGGGCCGCGAACGAGTACCTGGTACAACAGGGCCTCACGCCCATAGACTGGTTTGACGTCGCCTGACAGTAAACGACCGTTACCGCAGCGCCGTTTAAGCGCGGAACAGATTACGCGCAATAGATTAAATGAAGGGGGAGTTCAGACATGGTTTCGAGTCAATCGGACAAGCTTAAAGTGGCCGTGGATGGCCACACGGCCGTGATCACCATCAACAATCCACCGGCGAATACCTGGGATCAGGAGAGTCTTGGTGCCCTCGAACAGCTGATCGCGGACTGCAATGCCGATCGCGACGTTTATGCGCTGGTTGTGACCGGAGAAGGCGAGAAGTTTTTCTCAGCTGGTGCCGACCTGAATCTCTTTGCCGAGGGTGACAAAGCGGTGGCCGGCGCCATGGCGGAGGCTTTTGGTCGGGCTTTCGAGACGCTGTCTGGTTTCCGCGGCGTCAGCATCGCCGCCATCAACGGCTTTGCCATGGGTGGTGGCCTGGAGTGTGCCCTTGCCTGCGATATCCGTATTGCCGAAAGTCAGAGCAAGCTGGCCCTGCCTGAGGCCACCGTGGGTCTGTTGCCCTGTGGCGGTGGCACGCAGAATCTCGCCTGGACCGTAGGCGAGGGCTGGGCCAAGCGTATGATTCTCTGCGGGGAACGAATTGATGCGGCAACAGCTGAACGTATCGGCCTCGTGGAAGAAGTTGTGAAACCCGGTGACGCGCTGCCCCGTGCCCTTGCGCTGGCGGCATCGGTTGGTCGCCAGAGCCCGCCTGCCGTTGCCTCCTGCAAGAATCTCATCCAGCAGGCCCGGAGCGGCAACATTGAGGCGGCCTATGCGGTGGAGCGGAGTGCCTTCGTGGATCTCTTCGATACGGAAGATCAGGCAGAAGGGGTTAATGCGTTTCTGGAGAAGCGCGACCCGAACTGGGTGAATGGTTGATCCTGCGTCCTGAGTTACGCGGTTAGCTTGCGGCCAAAGCGCGGTTCTCGCTCGTAAGTAGGTCGCTCGCGCAAAGAGAGGGGAAACAGTCATGACCACTGATACGGTTAAGTTTTTCGAGCATGAACTGCCGGGGGAATGGCGTCTCGGCGAAGCCCGCCTCGATTCGGAGGCAACGCTCAACGCCTTGAGTCTGGAGATGATCGATCTGCTCCGCCCGGCGCTGGATGGCTGGGCCGCGGACGACCGCATGGCGGCCGTTGTCTTGACTGGCGCGGGCCGCGCGTTCAGCGCCGGGGGTGATATCCAGGCGCTCTATCGCGCCATGGCTGCCAATCACCAGGCCGGTGAACGCGTGGACGATTACCCCTACGACTTTTTCGAGCGTGAGTACCGTCTCGACTACCAGCTGCACACCTATGCAAAACCGATCATCGCCCTTGGCCACGGTGTCATCATGGGCGGCGGCCTTGGGCTCTTCGGCGCCTCTGACTTTCGGGTGGTGACAGAGAACGTCCGCATAGCCTTGCCGGAAGTCACCATTGGTCTGTTTCCCGATGCGGGGGGCACCTGGCTTCTGAAAAATCTGCCCGAGCACCAGGCCCTCTTCATGGGCATGACCGGCGCCCATCTCAATGGCGGTGACGCACTGTCCATGGGCATCGGCACTCACGCCGTCGCCGCCGGAGAGCTTGACGCTCTCCTCGAAAGCCTGAAGGCGCTCGCCTTCAGCGGTGACCGCGCGGCTGATTGGGACGCAATTGACGCCTGTATAACAGACCACCGCACGAGCGCGCTGCCGGCGCCGGAGATAGGCGCGGTGGCTGATAACCTTGGCGCAGACCTTTCGACTCAGGAAGCCGCGGCAGCAATCAAAGCCATGGCCGGTGCTTCCGGCTGGGTGGATAAAGCCATCGTCGCCATGGAGCGCGGCTGCCCCACGACCGTGGGCATTGTTGTCGAGCAGGTGCGCCGGGCGCGGAGCCTGGACCTTGCCGACTGCTTCCGCATGGAGATGACCGTCGCCACGCACTGTGCGGACAATCATGACTTCAGCGAGGGTGTGCGGGCGCTTCTCATCGAAAAAGACAACGCGCCAAGCTGGCAGTTCGGGGACCTTGAATCGCTGCCGCACGGCTACGTGACGGACCATTTTGTGGAGCCCTGGCCGCGCAACCCCCTCTTTGATCTGGAGAGCAGCACATGAAGATTGGATTTATCGGCCTCGGTAACATGGGCGGCCACATGGCCCGCAACCTGGTCGCTGGTAGCCACAGCTTGAAGGTCTTTGATGTGGTCCCGGAGTTGATGGCTTCCGTACCCGATGCGGATGCGGTAGACAGCATTGCCGCGCTGGCCGCCGGCGTTGAGGTTGTCGTCACCATGCTGCCGGCGGGCAAACACGTGCACGACGTCTACCTCGGGGAAGACGGCGTACTCGCCCATGCCGGCGCCGATACGCTGCTCGTGGATTGCTCGACCATTGATCCGGCCACGGCTCGCGTGGTTGCCGGTGCTGCCGCCGAGCGCGGCCTGGCCATGCTCGATGCGCCCGTCTCCGGGGGCACCGCTGGCGCCGAGGCCGGCACGTTAACCTTTATCGTCGGTGGCGACGCAGAGGCTTTGGCGCGCGCCCGTCCGCTCCTCGAGGTCATGGGTGGCAAGGTTTATCACGCCGGCGCCGCCGGTGCCGGTCAGATTGCGAAGATCTGCAACAACATGCTGCTCGCGATCCACATGGCCGGGACAGCGGAGGCGATTGCGCTGGGGACGGCCAACGGCCTGGATCCGGCCGTTCTTTCGGAAATCATGCAGCAGTCTTCCGGCGGTAACTGGTCCCTCAACGTCTACAACCCGTATCCGGGGGTGATGGAGGGGGCGCCGGCTTCCCGTGGCTACAGCGGCGGTTTCCTCGTCGACCTCATGACAAAAGACCTCGGTCTCGCCATGGATACCGCCAAGGGTTCCGGGAATTCCGTGCCGCTCGGTGCTTTGGCGGAAAATCTCTACCGGCTCCATGCGTCCCAGAACGAAGCTGGGCGCCTGGATTTCTCGAGCATCCAATGGCTCTTTGAGCCGGACCTCAAGAAAGGCTAAGTACGAGTCAGCTCCCGGCCATCGGCAAGGCAGGTTGCATCGCCCGGACCGAGCACGGCAAGTGCCTGTTCTCCAGCGATCATAACCAGGGTGCCGAGGCGGCGACCGCTGCTGTCGGTGACGTCCATCCCCGCTTTGAGCTCTGCTGTGGCGCCGGACAGGCGAACAAGCTGGCGCTTCACCTCTCCGCGATGCTGGGCGCGAGCAACTACTTCCTGACCGAGATAGCAGCCTTTGTCGAAATCCACAGCGCCCTGTTCCACGAGGCCAAGCATCTGCGGTAGAAAGGTTTCGGCGGTGCTATCGGTTACGAGGGCAATGCCCGCGCGGACGCAGGCTTCCACCCACCGCGCCTCGGAGGCGGGCTGCCGCTCGGCAAGCTGAGCGCTGAGGGCGACTTCGTTGCTGACAACGGCAACTGTCGGGGTGTCACCGGCGCCGGCGAGACCGAGAATCAGACAGTCATCCTGTCGGGGTGCTGCGGTCGTTTTTGAGAAGGCCAGATAGCGGCTCATGAAGTTGCCAACGGCCTCGATGAGTGACCCGTGCATGACCCAGTCGATGGTGTCTGGTTCCGTCGACAGCACCCATCCGTTGGCTACCACCCGACCTTTCAGATTGGTCAGCGCGGCGGGACGTGGTTCGGAGTCCACTTTGGTGGTCTCGATGGTCAGGTAACCCTGGAGGAAGTTCACGACGTCGCTGCCGCTGAAGCGCAGCACGCCCAACTCTGCGAGCGCTGCCACAATCGGTGCGTTGTCTCCGGGTGTCGCACCGGAATCCGCCAAGGAACCTTCAGTTAATGTCTGCCACTGCGCCTGGAGCATCCTTACCCCATATTCACGTCTGTGCGAGGCATACTACCGCTTCTTTGAGCGAATGGGTTCCAGGAAGAAGTCCTCATGAACGATCAAGCCGGACAGAACGCGCACGGGCGCCTGGAGCGGGCCCGCTGGCGAAGCCGCCGCGGTCTGCTGGAGCTTGAGCTGCTGCTCAAACCTTTTGCGCTGGAACGGCTTGGCGCCCTCGAAGAGGCTCGTCTGAATGAGTACGAGCAGCTCCTCGAGCATGACGATCTGGACGTTTATGAGTGGCTCATGCGGCGGGCTGAACCACCGGCGGCGCTGGCCCCTATTGTTGCGGACGTCCGGGCCTTTCTTGAGCTTGACTGAACGCGCACTCTCGCGGCTCTCAGTCTTGCATCGACAGTCCGGAAAACCGGTCCTGCGGCGCAGCCGTAACGCGCTGCTCCTGATTCTCGGTCTTGTGGCCGGAGCCTACGGGTTCGGGTCGAGCGGCGTTGCCCTTGGCGTGCTCTGGTGGCGGGCGAGGGCCGGAACAGAGGTCGGATCAAAGGCCGGGACAGAGGCCGGGACAGAGGCTGGGGGACAAACGTCGTTCCTGCCAGCACCCGTGCCTGAGGTGTGGCTCAGGTCTGCAACGCTGCGCTCGGTTCATCTGACACCCTGGCGGGCGCTTTTTGTCGATCGGGAGCTCGGACGCCTTGAGATTTTCGCTGATGAACTTACCCCCGGTGCCTGGGCCCGGCTCAGGCGCCAGGTCCTAAGCAGCGCCCGTTGACGTGCGGGGTCCTATTTAGCGGAAGGCTTTTTTCGCTGAAGGCTCTTTTTTCGCTGAAGGCTCTTTTTTCGCTGAAGGCTCTTTT
>JBCDDI010000232.1:0-6012 GCA_039180365.1 Pseudomonadota bacterium | reverse complement strand
GCTGCATCCCATGAACCAGTCCTTCGACTGGCAACCACCGCCAGGCCCCTTCGAACTTCTGAGCGATGCTCAGGTGCGAAGCTACACGGAGTTCGGCGGTTTTATTCTCGAAGATGCCTTCAGTGCCGAAGAGATTGCCGCTGTCACGGCGGCCATCGATCCCATGGAAGCCGAGTCGGAAGCAAAGCTTAAGAAACTGGAGGGGGGACGCTTCGGCATCGCTCGGGCGGACGAGATCGTCTTCTCGGCGCATCTCGTCACCCGTTCGGAAGTACTCAAAGACTTTGCCCGGCATCCGCTCTTCGCGCAGCTGGTGGGTGAACTCATTGGCCCAGACGTCCGCCTCTACTGGGATCAGCTCGTTTACAAGAAGCCGGATACGCCGGTGGAATTCCCCTGGCATCAGGACAACGGCTATACCTTTGTGGAGCCGCAGCAGTATCTCACCTGCTGGGTGGCGCTTACCGATGCAACGGTGGAAAACGGTTGCCCCTGGATAGCACCCGGCATTCATCGCCAGGGTACCCTTGCGCATCGCTGGACTGATCTCGGTTTTGAGTGT
The DNA here is from genome assembly GCA_039180365.1 of Pseudomonadota bacterium. Taxonomy (GTDB): domain Bacteria; phylum Pseudomonadota; class Gammaproteobacteria; order Pseudomonadales; family Azotimanducaceae; genus SZUA-309. The sequence continues at coordinate 5,450 of JBCDDI010000232.1, read as the reverse complement.
CTGTCCGATCCTGAAGAAGCACTCGCTTTGCCCGTGCGGGCTGGTTCTGTGGTTGTCTTCTCGTCTCTGACTCCGCATCGGACCGGACCAAACCTGACGGACGGAATTCGTAAGTCCTACATACTGCAATACGCCCCGGATGGTGCCGTCGTTCACCCGCGAGACGGAGAACCTCAGGCCGCGAGCGATCCGGATCGACAGTTTTTTGTACTCTCCCACGGCACACCGGCTCTGGAGAACGCCTGATGCGTGTTTCTGTCCTCGTTTTTGCGGCGTTGCTGCTGAGCGCCTGCGCCGCCAGTCAGAACCGGCCCATGCAGCTCCTCTCCGGAAACGGACCGACTTATCCGCCCCTTGCGAAAGCGGAAGGTATTGAGGGCACCGTTGTCATCCGCTACGGCGTATCTGTGGATGGTCGGGTGATCAATGCCCGCATCGACAGTGCGGAACCGGAAGGGGTCTTCGAAGACGCGGCGCTGGCGGCGGTGCGCAGCTGGCGCTACAACCCGGCGCTCCAGGATGGTGAACCGGTGGCGGTCGACAATGTGGTCAGCACCGTGCGCTTCGAGCTTTCCGCGAACGATCGTTACCGGGATTACTGATGATCAGCGCGAGCCTGGTGGACGTGAACCGCTACGAAGTGGTTGTGGAGCGCACCGCCAGCTCGCCGGAAAGCCGGCATCAGGTGAGTCTTTCTCCGGAATATCATCGGAAGCTCTGCGGCGGCACCATCACCCAGGAGTGGGTGATCATTCAGTCTTTCAAGTTTCTCCTCGAACGCGAACCGAATACGGCGATTCTTGAGACCTTTGACCTCGAAGATATCAACGGCTATTTCCCGGACTTCGAGGCGGAGATCATAACGCGGCTGGGTCAGCGTTAAGCGAGCTGCCGGGCCGAAGCCAGCGGTGGGGCCTTAAGCAAATAGCGGATCCTCTCGCGCCACCTGCCCGGTCTTAAGCAGCACCTTCAGGCCTTCGCGTTTCGAGAGTCCCGAGAGCAGCTTTGCGTGGCCCCGCACATAGGCAAGCACCGCCTCCGGGTCCGTTTTGGAATACTCCCGCAGCGCCCAGCCGATGGCCTTACGCAGGAAGAACTCACGCTCTTCGAGAGACGGCGCCATGAAGCGCTGCTGCAGCGGCCAGTCCGTATCGGCCTTGAACTTGAGCTGGGCAAGAATCGCTGAGCGCCGTCGCCAGTGGTTGTCGTCTTCGGCCCAGACGAGCAGCTGCGGCTCTATTGCCGCTCGATGTTCGCGAAGGAGCGCACCGACGTAGTTGCTGGCAATCGGATCGATGAAGTCCCACCAGGCGCCAGAGACGATCAGTTCGTCGAGGAGCGCCAGCAGGTTGACGTCGTAGTAGCGGCGGTATGGTTTATGGTCGATGAGCGTCAGCGCCGCGTAGCGTTCTTCCCGGAACTCAGCGTCCCGCCAGAGGGTCAGCACCGCCTGCGTCCAGCTCTCCCGGTCCGGGAGCGGATGGGCGTCGAATACGGCCTTCGCCAGACGGCGCATGTCGGCTGCGGGAATGCCGTAGTAGGGCATCTCGGATTTCATGTAAGCCTGCTGACCCGCGGCACGTTCCGGATCGGCGGCGTCCGCGAAGCTCTGCTTGATAGCGCTGCGCAGGCGGTGGCTCACGATCAGGGTGCCTGTCCGAAACCGCTTGCCGTTTCCAGGTAGGCGAGTTCTTCGCTGGTCGAGGCGCGGCCGAGGACGGCGTTGCGATGCGGGAAGCGCCCAAAGCGGCGAATGATGTCCCGGTGCTGCTGAGCGTGACGCAGATAGTTACCGGTGAGATGGCGTGCACCCGGGGGTGTTTCGTCGCGGAGGGCGGTAAACAGGCCAACGCACGTATGCTGGTTGATGAGATTTTCCGAGTGCTCAAAGGGCAGGTAGAGAAAGCAGCGCTCGTCGTAGCCTAAGCTCCGGTCAAAGCCTGCTTCAATGGCGACGCGAGCGGCATTCAGGGCGGCGCCATCGGCCGCGAAGGCCAGCGCCGAACCCCGATGAATGTTCCGCGGAATCTGGTCGGTCAGGAGTATGAAAGCGAGGCAGCTGCGCGGGGTATCGAGCCAGTCCGTTAAACGACCGTCGGCAGCGTCCTCCGCGAGGCTGGCGAAGGACGCCCGGCAGTCCTCATCAAAGGTGTTGCCGCCGCCGAACCAGCGTGCTCGATGGTCGTCATCGGCAAAGCCGTCTGAGAGGGATCCGAACCAGAACTCGAGGAGCGGCTCCGCCGTGCTCATGGCCTAAAGCCCCCAGCACTCCAGATCGTTGGCAAAGAGCAGGGCGCCGGAGTAGTGGGCCTCGATGGCATCGCGGCTGCGGCTCTCCACACCGCGGGTGCGGTTCGTGCGGTGTCCGAGGATCAGCATGCGCACATCGGCCGCGGCGGCTACGCGCCCGATCTGACTCGGCAGCGCATAGCGTTCTTTGTCCATGCCGCGGGCCGTCTCCGGGATGGCGTGACTGACCACAAGGGCGTCGGCGCCCTTGGCAAAATCACCGATCACGTTCTTTGAGTTGTTGAAACTGCCCGCGAAGACGATGCGCTGATCGCCGATTTCCACACTCCAGGCGATCGCCGGTACCGAGCCGTGGTACACGGGCATGGCAGCAAGGCGAAAGTGCTCATTGCCGAAGCGGGCCCAGCGTCGCCGCCCGGTGGCGGGAACGTTGCGCGGGTTCAGCTTGTAGCCGCCGCTCGAGCGATAGGTCAGGTAATCGGCAAGATAGGGATAGGCGCCAGTGGGACCGATAAGCCGGGAGATGAGTGTTTCCGTATCCGGAAAGGTGTCGCTGCCGGAAGGACCGAAAATTGGCAGAGCACGCTCGCGGCCGACTTTAGCTGAGCCTTCGATGAACGCCGGAAGATCGACGGTATGTGCGGCCTGCAGATTGGTCAGCGTAATCGCATCCAGATCGTTGAAGTTGGCGCCGGAGGCGTCGAACTGGGCGGACGCACCCGGCCCCGCATCAACGAGCAGGCGGGCGGCGTTATCGATCCAGACCAGGTAGCTGGGTCCCGCCTGCCCGTCGTCGATCTCCGGACCACCTGCGCCAAGGATCTGAATCCAGACGCCAGAGTCACCGCAGAAGGGTGAGTCCTGTGCGGCAGCACCGGCGCTGCCGAACAGCAGTGCCACAGACCATAGAACGCCCTTAAGCGAAATTGGCATCCATCCCTCCCTCTTCATTCGAACCTCGTCTTTCGAGGCCCGGAAAGGCCGGTTGGTTCCGGCCATCGTTATCAGCGCAGGGTCTCAGGAGTCGGGCAGCGCGTCCACCCTGGCCAGATAATTGTCCAGCTCTGCTTCGTCCGGCATTCGCCAGTCGCCGCGCGGCGACAGGCTGACGGTGCCCACCTTGGGTCCGGGAGGCAGCGCGGTGCGCTTGAACTGCTGCGTGAGAAAGCGCTGCAGGAAGACCCGCAGCCAGCGCTTGAGCTCAGGGGGCTCGTAGTGGCCGACGAAGGCCACCTGCGCCAGAGCGAAGATCTTCTCTACGCCGGCGCCGGTTCGCATGAAGTGATAGAGGAAGAAGTCGTGCAGTTCGTAGGGACCAATAATCGATTCCGTTTCCTGGCTGATCTCGCCGGCTTCCGGCGCAATCAGCTCCGGGGATATGGGCGTGTTCAACACCCGCTCCAACACGTCTTCGAGAACACCCCCGGCGCGGTGTCGGGCATACCAGCGCACGAGATAGGCCATCATGGTTTTCGGCACGCTCGCGTTTACGTTGTAGCTCGCCATGTGGTCGGCGTTGTAGGTACACCAGCCAAGGGCGAGCTCCGACAGGTCGCCGGTGCCCACCACAAGGCCGCCGGTCTTGTTCGCGTAGTTGAAGAGAATCTGGGTGCGTTCTCGGGCCTGGGCGTTCTCGAAGACGATGTCCGTTTCATCGTCATGGTCGAGATCCTTAAGGTGCTGGGTAACCGCAGCGGCGATGGGAATCTCTTTAAGCGTCACTCCTGCGGTTTCTGCCAGCGCCCTCGCCGACTCGAGGGTGTGCGCCGAGGTGCCGGGTCCCGGGAGGGTGAGTGGAAGCAGTTTGTCCTTCGCTGCACCCAGCTTCTCCAGGGTATCGAGGCAGACCAGGAAGGCGAGGGTTGAATCCAGGCCTCCGGAGAGGCCGATCACCAGTGTTTCGCTCCTGGCGGCAAGCATACGGCGCGCGAGCCCCGTGGCCTGAATGGCGAGAATATCCTGAGCCCGGGCATCGAAGAGAATCTCGTCTTCCGGGACGAAGGGATGCGGATCTACCCAGCGCTTCAGGTCCGTGACAGGTACGGGACTGCCCGCGTTAGTTTCAGCATAGGCGGCCGGTCGCGGTGCACCCCGGAAAGTGCTGTTCTGGCTGCGATCGTGGCGCAGACGCTGCACATCGAACTCGACGATCAACTCTGTGCCTTCGAGGGCATAACGTTCGCTCTCGTCGAGCAGAACGCCGTTCTCCGCCGCCATCAGATGGCCACCGAAGAGGATGTCCTTGCTCGACTCCGTGGGCCCGGCGCTGGCGTAGAGGTAGCCGCAGAGTCCCCGGGCGCTGGCGCTGCGCACAAGCTCCCGACGGTAGTCGGCTTTCGCCACGAGTTCGTTGCTTGCCGATAGGTTGACGATGATGTCCGCACCTGCGAGGCAGTGTTGGATCCCCGGGGGTTCCGGAGACCACAGGTCTTCGCAGATTTCGATGGCGACGCGTGCGTCTCCGACCCTGAATAGCTGCGCCGGGGAGATGAGCGGACCGTCCGCGGTGTTGAGAACAAGGTCCCGGCCGCTCGCGAACCAGCGCTGATCGTAAAATTCGCTGTAGTTCGGATGGGCGAGTTTCGGCACCAGCCCAAGGAGCTGCCCCCCACGCAGGACGGCCGCGCAGTTTAAGAGCCGGCCATCGTTCAGGCGCCAGGGCACACCGACCACCGCGGTAATGTCCCGGCAGGCCTCGGCAGTGCGCAGCAGGGCGCTTCGACAGGCGCTCTGCAGATCTTCGTTGAAAAAGAGATCCTCGCAGCTGTAACCCGAGAGTGACAGCTCCGGGAACAGCACCAGGCTGACACCGTCCGCCGCCAGGGCGCTGAGCCTTTCGATGTGGCGTTCTGCGTTGGTCCCGGGATCGGCGAGGGCAACTTCCGGGGCCACGGCGGCCATACGGATGAAGCCAAATTCCGTGTAGTCCATCAGGCCATTCTAGCTCGCCTTTTCCTGACGATGGAGACAGAATGATCGGCTCGATGTAACCAGGGGGAAGTGATGAACTTCGAATTTTCCGAAGAACAGAATCTGCTCAGAGAGCAGGCCCAGGGATTCCTGGCCGACAACAGCCCACCGTCCGTGGCGCGGCAGGTCCTCGAAAGCGGCGCAGATTACGACGAAGGTCTCTGGAAGAAGATCGTTGAAATGGGCTGGACGGCGACGGTGATTCCCGAGGAGTACGGCGGCCTCGGCTT
>JBCDDI010000231.1:0-6034 GCA_039180365.1 Pseudomonadota bacterium | reverse complement strand
CGCGAGAAGACCGACTGACGCTGGGCTAGACTGAGCCTTCCGGGGATCTGAGGCTCAGCATGGCTACCGAGGCGCTTGTCATCACCCGCGGTCATCCCTACGACCGCGCCCGCTTCTTCGAGATGCTCGAGGCCCTGCCCGATCTGAGCATCACGCACGTTGAGCACCCCGCCGTCGCTACGGTGCTTGCGAGCCCTGTCGCCGAGCGCTTCCAGACCCTGCTTTTCTACGACATGTGCGGCATTCCTGGCACCGGCGTGCCGGACGGCTCCGATCCGGCCGGTAATCCGCCGGCGCTTTATGTGGACGGCATCACCCAAGCGCTCGAGCGCGGCACGGGTTTTGTGTTTCTCAATCACGCGACCGTTTCGTGGCCGAACTGGCCGCTCTGGCGGGAACTTACGGGATCTGCTTACCTGTTAAGAGCCGGCGAGTTGCGCGGCACTCACTATCCCGGCAGCGGCTATCGCGGCGGCCACGGTCCCCATCCGAATCCCACCTTCCGCGTTGCACCTCAGGGTAAACACCCGGCCCTGAGCGGGCTGGCAGACGGCTTCGAGATCACCGACGAGCTTTACCTCACTTCGAGAGCTCAGGAATCCGCCGTGCTGCCGTTGCTCCGAGCCGATTACCCATTCACTGTTGAACACTTCACGCCACCGCCGCTCGCACCCGCGACAGAACAGGCGAACTGGGATCATCCGGAGGGAAGTAACCTGGTGGCCTGGGCCAATGCGCTGAAGGCAAGTCCGGTGGTTGCAACGATGCTCGGCGATGGCCCGGACGCCTACGGCAACGAGGGCTTCCGTACCTTGCTCGGCAACGCCCTCCGTTGGACCGGCAGCGCCGCGGGAAGGGACTGGGCAGCTTCCTACGGCGGCAGCTGACCGCCGCCCCCCGCCTCAGCGCGCGAGATGCGCCTCAATGGCGTTTTCCAGGGCCTTAGGATCGAAGCCCCAGGGCCCAGGCTCACCCTGATAGGCGACGGTGCCGTCCTCGGCGATGAGGTAGAGCCGATCGGGCAGCGCACCGTAGGCGGATGCGATCTGATCGTCGATCTCATCGACCACCACCGGCATTCGGATCTTAAGGTTAATGGCGCAGCTCGCCGCCACCTCCACCCGCTCGTCCGTGTTTGTGGGATCGTTCACGAGGATGTCTTCATCGCGATTGGGTGTCACCACCCAGCCTTCCTCCGGATGGGCTTCGCGGATGTAGACCACAACGAAACTGACTGCATCGCCATAACGTTCCCAGAGCTCATGCAGGGCACCCAACTGGGCGCGGAACGGGGGTCACGTATAGGAGCCGAAGATCAGGGCGACGGGCTTTTCCCTGGCCGCCTCAAAGAGGCTGAAGCGTCGCCCGGTGATCACCTGGTGACCGTTGCTGAAGTCGTAGATGGGGCTCGCAAAATCGTAGGCGGGGCCGCCGGTTAGAACGTCCGCGGTACTGAGCGCCTGATGGCGCGGATCGCCATGCACGTCCATGGGGGTTTTCGGAGAATCCTCCGGCGTGATGGCCCGCCAGTCGAACTTGGGTTCATTCCTGTCATCAGTCATGGTCCCCTCCCGGGGTGTTTGTTCAGGGCAGGCTCACCACATAGCCCTTTGCCGGATCGGCCCGGTTGGCAATGAAGTCGTCATAGAGCGCACAAAGCCCCTCACCACCCTCGATCGTTTCAACGTGGATCCAACCATCAGCGGCGGCGATGAAGCCCTGCCACGCTTCACCGAGGCGGGCGGTAAAGGCGTCCTGGCCCCACTCTTTGATGCGCTTCTGAATCTGCGAGGGCGCGAAGAACATCTCCGGCTTCGGGCCCGGCAGCGCTTCAGCACCCTGACCAACGGTTGCGTCTTCCCAATGGGTCGCACCGACGGCACAGCTGTAGTTGAGGCTATCCTTCAGGTGCCCATGCACGGCGGCGCGAACCGAGGCGCTGCCCGCCATATCGACCATCACCGTGGGTACGCGTTCGAGCTGATCAACGGCGTCATAGGTGAGCGTCTGGTCGTAACAGCCGAGGCCCTTCACAAAATCCGCGTTACCCGCTGAGGTCAGACCAATGACGCGGCAGCGGTCACCGCGATTTGCGTGCAGCAGATGCGCAAGCCCGATGGAGGTTTTGCTCGAAGCGCTCGTCAGCACCACCACGCCCGCATCGAAGAAATTGTTGTCGTCGAGGAAGTCATCGAGAAAGAAGGAGGTGGTAAAGAGGGGCCGGTAGAGCATCTGTTCTGCTTCCCGGCTCGGATCGTAGGCGGCGTCTGCCGCCGTACGCGTGTACTGATTGTAAACGGGCGGTAGCGCGGCACGATGCTCGACCGTATCCACGAGACCGCCCCGGCTGATGTTGCCGGGCTTGAGGATCACGTGACTGCCCATGGGGAAATAGCCGTAGAGTCGTTCGCCAACCGGCACCTCATCGTGGGCACTGGCGACCACCTCGCCGAAGCCCCAGACCGGAATACAGCCCCACTCCCCTTCCGCAGGGAAGAACTGCCAGTAGCCGATGCTGTCGCCGGCGACGCCGTAGGTGACGTTATTGGCGGTGAGCGCAAAGCGGTCCACGCGCACGAGCACCTCACCGGCCTGCGGATCGCCCAGGGAACCGCTCGCCAGGCGCCGATGCTTAAGATTGGCCCGCTCGGACTGCAGTGTGACCGTCTCAACCCCCATGGAAGCCTCCCTCACCGTATTGCTGAAAAGCCCGTAACAGTATCATGGGCAAAAGTGATTCATCGAGGTTCCCATGCAGGCCTACCCCGCCCTGAAGAAGCTCGGCGTAAAGCTCATGCGCGGCGTCGCCGAGTTCCAATCGAGACACTCCCTCGTCGGTACGGAGCCCGTGCTCGGGAACGACGAGTTCCCCTGGGTGCAAGACGTCGAAGCTGCCTATCCGGCAATCCGTCAGGAGCTCGACGCGCTCATGGAGCATCCGGAGCGTATTCCTGCCTTCCACCAGATCTCTCCGGACCAGGAGCGCATCTCCAAAGGCGACAACTGGAAGGTTTTCACCTTTCACGCCTACGGAACGCGGATTGAGGAGAACCGCGCGCTGTGCCCGGAAACCTCGAAGCTCATCGACCAGGTACCCGGGCTGCAGAACGCCTGGTTCTCGATCCTGGCACCGGGCTATCACATTCCCCCACACCATGGACCGACGCGCGCCGTTGTACGCCTGCACCTTGGCCTCATCGTTCCAGAGGACGCAGAGTCCTGCTGGATTCGTGTGGACGATCAGATCTGCACCTGGGAAGAAGGGAAGTGTCTGGTCTTCGACGACACCTATGAGCATGAGGTGCGCAACGACACCCCGGACCGACGCGTAGTGTTGTTCATCGACTTTGATCGCCCCATGGACCGGGTCGGCACCTGGGTGAATCAGGCCCTGGTCGCCCTCATCAGGGTCAGCAATTACGTGCAGGTGCCCCTGAAAAACCTCGCGGACTGGAACAAGAACGTCCAGAGCGCCCGCTGACGGGGCTTTCAGAGCCGATGGGGCGCAAGGCCGCCGCGCCAGGGCGCGAGTAACCAATACATATAACAGCCCGGCTTTAGGACATAGCCATTCGTTCCTTTTCAGGGCCGAAAGCCCCCAGTACGGTGCTTCGTCCAGGATTTCCGGAAGTAGCACCAGAGCCATGTCATCCTCAGCCCTGCCAGCGTTCACCGATGCCGAGCATCTGACGAACTGGAACCGCCGCCTTGAAGAGCTTGATGCGGCCGGTCGCGTGCGCTGTGCCCTGGAGCATCTGCCCGGGAATCATGTGTTGACGTCGTCCTTCGGCGCCCAGGCTGCCGTCAGCCTGCACCTGCTGACCCAGGAAGTGCCGGACATTCCAGTCGTGCTGCTGGATACCGGCTACCTCTTTCCTGAAACCTACGACTTCGTCGATGAGCTTGCCGAACGCCTCAGCCTCAACCTGAAGGTATACCGCAGCGCCATGAGCCCGGCCTGGCAGGAAGCGCGCTTCGGTCAGCGCTGGACCCAGGGCATCGAAGGCATCGAAGCCTACAACTTCGACAACAAGGTTGAGCCCATGGCTCGCGCCCTTGAAGAACTCGAGGTTGGCACCTGGTTTTCAGGCCTGCGTCGCAGCCAGGCTGCGAGCCGTGCGGAAACGCCGTTTGTGCAGTACACGGGCGGTCGTTTCAAAGTGAGCCCGATTGCCGACTGGAGCGACCGGGACGTTTACAACTACCTGACCGAACACGGCCTCCCCTACCACCCGCTCTGGCACAAGGGTTATGTGTCCATCGGTGACACACACACAACCCGCTCCCTGCACGAAGTAGAGAGCGAAGAAGAAACCCGCTTCTTCGGCCTGAAGCGTGAGTGTGGTCTGCACGAGACGGATTTCTCCGAAGTTACCCGGGCCGGCTGAAGGCCCGTCTTCATCAGCCGGATACGCTGAGACTCTCGAGCTCTTTCTGCCGGGTTTCCGGAAACAGAAACAACAGCGCCCCCGCAGCAACTGTCGCCAGCGAAATGCTGGGGATGAGCAAGCTGAGATCGTCCCCGCGCTGCTGCAGCACCCCGAGAATGAAAAGTCCCGCCGCGGCCCCCAGCGTCTCCATAAGGACAAGCACACCGGTGGACGTGCCGCGATGGGAAGTCGGAAACAGTTCCGAGGACAGCGCTCGGATGATGACGTTGCCGCCCATCATCGTGAATACAAGCACCGCCCAGAGCACGGTCAGAGACCAGCTCGGGCCGTTGTAAAAAAGCCACGCCCCTACGGGGAACACCATCAGGAAGAAGCCGCCAACAACACGCCGTCCGAGCCGGTCCGCAAGACGGCCGGCGACGACGTTGCCAGCCACACCCACGGCGCCCGCCACGAGCACCATCATCGACAGCTGGTAAGCCTCCCAGCCGTGATACTCGAGGACAAAATAGCCCGTGAAGCTCAGCACCACGATATGACCAAGCGCCGCCGTCGCCGCGAGGACGGCCATACCCAGGGCTCGTTTCGGATGGGTGCTCGCAAAGGCGCCGAGTGGGCTCCACCAGGCGGCGCTGCGGTCGTGTGTCTCGCCGGCAAGATGGGCCTGAAAGCGCGAGGTTTCCTTGATCTGCCGGCGAAACATGGGCAGCAGCAGCAGCGGCAGAACGCCCATGACATAGAGCGACCGCCAGCCGTAGGGAAGAATCTCAATGGCCGCAAACATAAGCGCGCCGAGGCCGTGACCGATCGCGCTCACCGCCGCCAGCATGCCGATACCCCAGCCTCTGGCTGAAGCCGGCAGCTCCTCTGCGACGATCACCACGGCTATGGCCGAGGCCGTGAGCACAAAGGTGCGGGTCACCATCTGACAGGCCACAAACTGAAAGGACGTCTGCGTAAAGGCCGTCGCCATGGTGCCGATGCTCATGCCGATCATCGAAAGGAGAAAGAGCCGTCTTCGACCGAGACGATCGACCAGCGGTATCAGCAGGAATGCGGGTAAGGCACCAAGGCGGATGAGCATCTGGAAGAAGCCGAGATCGCGCTCGGCGATGCCGAGATCCTCCTTGATGTACTTAAGCGCGTTCCCCAGGAGCGAGGTGTCGTAATGCTCAAAGAGCAGCGCAAAGGTGACGAAGCCCAGTACCTTCAGCTCCGCCTCACCAACCTCGCGCGGCACCCGACCCAGCAGATGCGGTGGAATCCACCAGGGATTTCGGCCCCAGTACGCCGGCAGCCAGCCTTTGTTGTTTTCCATCTTGACGCGCCGACTGCAGGCCCGGCTTAACCCTCTTTCGTCAGGACGTTCTGGTCGATGTGATCGAAGCGTTTGCCGTAGATGTCGACAATCGTCGTCTGCTCGTAGCTCAGACGATCGGCGTCCACGGTCAGCTGCCGATGAAACGAGATCGTGCTGGCATTGTCTCGCATGAAGGGTGCTTCGATGATGGGCCAGTTCGCATCGGCCTTGGCCGCATGTACGGTGATTGTCGTCTGCTCAGGCCCCGTCTCGGCGCTGCCGCCCGCGATCAGGCAAACGCTCCGGGGAATCGTCAGCGTCTGACTGACAAGCCCCTGCTCGG
>JBCDDI010000230.1:0-6045 GCA_039180365.1 Pseudomonadota bacterium | reverse complement strand
GGCTCAGCCTTCACGGCGGTTGCGAGTGTCTGCATCGGTGCAGTTTCCACACCGGCGGTGACCGCTCCGACATCCTCCGGCCAGGCATCAGGTGCTGCCTTGTCGAGGGGCAGATAGTTTGAGCGCAGGAAAGCGAAGCCGGGCGCATCGGTGGCACCAAAATACAGAAAGGCCGGCGCGATGAGTGCGGCCAGCGCCAGTGCGGCGGCCAGCGCTTGTCGCGGCCCCTGCCAGCGGCGCTTGGGTGCCGCTTCGATGGCAACGACGGAGGCCGAAACCACGGCCTGCAGCTCGCCGGTTGTGATCGGCGTTGAGTCCCCGTTTGCTTCGCTTTCGGCGCGTGTCTCTCGTGTGTCCGTCGTCTGTGGCGCTACCGCGATGGCGACCGCATCGATCATTAGCTCCGGACTCGCGTCCGCTTTCAGGTCCGCGACTGCCTGCTCGGTCGTCAGCGTCTCGTCTGGAATGTCGCTCTGCAGGTTCAGCAGCGGGTCATTGTCGACGGCGGCGCTTGCCGCAAAGGCCGCCTCGTCGATGGCGTCGGCGTCCACGGCCGCGGCGACCGTGCTCTCGAGTTCATCGTCATCAATAGTGACCGGTGCCAGGCGAGTCAGAGTGACAGTCGGGTTTTCCGTCGGGATCAGTTGGATCTCGCGATCGGGTATGGCTCGCGCCCTCGGCAGGATGTCGTGGGAGATGAGCAGCGTGCTGTTCGGAAAGTTGAGCCGGACCGTCTGGCCTTCTTCCAGAGTCAGATGCTGAACGCTTGGGCCATCGGACTCGGAAAAGGTCCACTCCATGGCCAGGGCCTGCATAACGACACGGCCCGAGTCTGTGAGGGTGAGGCTCAGGAGTGCATCTTCCCGATCCGGGCTGATTAGCGTTTCCCCACGGGCGTCTTCGCCGATCATCAGCGTGTGCGCAAGCTTCAGAACCAGATCACCGTCGCAGGCAATCAGGAACCACGCCGTCGATGGCGTGTGGGGCCCTGGCGAAGTAGTCATAATTATTGACAGGGTCTTGAGTCCTTCCACCGCCGAGACTACTACGAAGTGATCTCTCAGGACAGTCGGCTTAGTCCCGGAAACGCAACGAAAATACAGGCTTTCTCGAGGTGTCTGGCGGCGCTGCCCAGCGCGTTCACTGGCCAGTTGTTTGAGGGCTCGGTAGAGTAATTGGCTCTTGAGAGGAGAGACGTTTATGGCGCTCGAGAAGAAGCGTACGTTCTGTCGGGTTTGTGAACCGGCCTGTGGGCTTGTTGCGCATGTGGAAGATGACACCCTCGTCCGGCTCGAGGCGGACAAGGACCATCCCATCTCCAAGGGTTTTGTCTGCAACAAGGGCATCTACGGCGCCGAGGTACACAACGATCCCGATCGGCTCAGCCACCCCCTGAAGCGGGTCGGGCCGGGTCAATTCGAGGAGATCAGCTGGGACCAGGCGCTTGGGGAGATTGCCGAGCGGTTGAAAGCCATTGTCGAGCGCCATGGTGCCGAAGCCGTCGGCAGCTATACGGGTAATCCGACTGCCTTTAACTCGCTCTATGGTCCGTCTTTCGGCAACTTCATGCGCCAGCTCGGTGGCCGTTTCCACTTCAGCTCCGGAACCCAGGACTGCGCCAACAAGTTCGCGGGCAGCGAAGCGGTTTTCGGCACCCGGACGCTGCATCCGCTGCCGGACATTGATCACAGCGACTTCATTCTGATCGTCGGCGAAAATCCGGCGGTCAGCCACATGTCCTTCGTCTCCATTCCGAATCCCATGGCCCACTTGAAGGCGGCGGAAGCCAGAGGGGCCAAGGTGCTGTATGTGAATCCGCGGCGAATCGAATCGGCGGCCATCGCCGGGGACGTCTTGAAGATCCGCCCGGACACGGACGTTTATCTGCTCGCCGCGCTCATTCATGAGATCGATCGAGGGCCCGGCTTCGATACGCAAGCGATTCAGCACGGCGAAGGCATCGATGCCCTGCGCGAGTTTGTGGCCGGCTATTCCGCGGATCGGGTGGCGCCGGTGACGGGCATCCCGGCGGAAACCATCCGCGAGCTCGCCCGGGACTTCGCGACGGCAAACAGCGCCTGCGCGCATATGTCGACCGGCGTCAACATGGGGCGCCAGGGCACGCTGGCTTACTGGCTCCTGCAGATGCTGGTCTTTGTGACTGGCAACCTCGGGCGTCGCGGCGGCAACTTCTATTCCCTCGGATTCTACGAGCGCAGCATGGCGGCGGGTCGTGCGGTGCCCGAAGGTTTCCTGGAAACGCCTTTTGGTGAGGTGCGTAAACCCGGAGGGGTTGGCATCAGCCTGCCTGGGAACCTGCTTGCCAACTACATCAATGATCTTGAGTCGCCGATCCGGGGACTGTTCGTGAGCTCTGGCAATCCGGTCCTATCCATCGGCGGGGAGCTGGCCACGCGCGAGGCCATGGAGTCGCTGGAATTGCTCGTTTGTGTGGACATCTACCGCAATGCCACCGGTGAATACGCGGACTATCTGCTTCCGGCTGCCGGCGCCTTCGAACGGGAAGATATCAACTTTGCCGGCATCGGCCTGCAGTTCGATCCTTCTGTGCAGTTCACGGAAGCCGTGGTCACGCCTGGCTATGAGCGGAAACCGGACTGGTGGATCTACGAGCGCCTGGCTCAGGTCATGGGCTTTCAGTCGGCCCTCGACGGTGTGCCGGAAGGCGAGTTGCCGGACATGTGGGGTCGGGTGAACGCCATGCTGCGTTCCCGCGGCCATGACATGGCCGAGCTGCGCCGGGAGCAGATCATCGCTCTAGAGCGTTCGAAGCCCGATGACTTTTATGAGCGCTATCTGCAGCGGGACTCCCAGCTTGTGAACTGCTTTCCCGAATCCTTCGGGCCGGCCCTTGAGCGCATGGCATCGATATTCAGTGCGGAGGTGGAAGCACCCGATCAGCTGAAGCTCATCAGCAAGCGCGATGCCTACATGTTTAACAGCTGGTATGCGAACGTTGCCAAGCTGAAGACAAAGGACCGGGACCGCAACTACCTCTATATGCATCCGCTCGATGCGGAGCTGCGGCAGATCCAGGACGGCGCCACCGTTCAGATGGCCAACGAGAATGGCAGCGTCGAGGCGCCCGTGCGCCTGACAGAAGACCTCATGCCCGGCGTTGTTGCCATGACCCACGGCTGGGGCCATGAGCGGTCCGATGGCATGCGGGTGGCCCGGGACAAGCACGGCGTGAACTGCAACGCCCTGCTGCCCTCAGGGCCCGGCAGCTTCGAACCCCTGTCGAATCAGGCGCACATGACCGGTGTACCTGTTGAGGTGAGCCTCGCGCCCTCGCAGGCGGCGGCCAGCTAGCGCGCTACCAGGTGCGGAAGCGCCCGGTGTCGAGGTGCACGAAGTCCGAGACTTCGTAGAAGCCCACTCCGCCGAGACCAAGCTCGTAGGCCACGGCCCGCAACCGTTTCGTGGGCACATCCGTGAGGCGGACGTCGATGGCCTTGCCATTGAGATGCTGACTGTTCTTTGCCACGCCGGAAGAACGCCCGCGCAGCATTTCATTGGTTTTCGGTGACCGGTAGGCGGAGATCACTTCGAAGTGGCCTTCGCTGCCGGTGCGCAGGAAGACTTCGTGCAGCAGGTCGAGCAGGGCAGGATCCATAGCCGCGGCGTCCCCGGTGCGGAAATCCCTGAGGAAGTGATTGATCTCGGCGAGGGCCGTTTCCCGATAGACGCCGTCGCGCCAGTACTCGACCGTCAGCGTTTCTCCGGTATGCGTGTGGTAGAAGGACAGGGCACGCACGTCATTGGCCAAGGCCGTTGTGGCCGTAAGCGCCAGGCTCGTCAACAGCAGGAGCCCGGTGGTTTGCGCTTTCCCAAAGGTCAGGGCCGAGGTGCGGGATCGCCGGGGGACAAGCCTCGAACGGTCGGGGCGCCGGGTGCGCGACGTTTTCCTCTGTCTCTGCTTAAGGTGCATGGTCTGTCCTGATGGCCGGGCGAATGCCTTAAACGCTCATCAAACCTGATCGTACGCCCTCTGTTAGGTCCCGCGGTGCCAGCACCCGGTCCCTGCAGGCCAGAGCCAGGCTAGCCAGCCGCTACTCGTTTGGTCGCAGCATCTTTGCGCTTCGAGCCGCCAGGCCGCCAAGGGTGCGGACCAGCCAGCGCGGCTGGTACTGGCTCCAGTTCACCATCGCCTGGTTGGCAAGCCCCGGCACGCGGATCACCTGTCCCGCTTTCATGGCATCGAAGCCTTCCTGAGCAACGCTGCGAGCGTCGGCGAGGAAGTGTTCGGCGTAGGGAATGTCGTTGAAGGCGTCGGCCATTTCGGTTTTTGTCGGCCCCGGGCAGAGAGCTGTGATGGTCACGCCGGTGCCGCGTAACTCTTCCGTCATTCCCTCGGTCAGGGACAGCACAAACGCTTTGCTGGCGGCGTAGACGCTCATGCCGGGGATCGGCTGAAAGGCGGCCACGGAGGCGACGTTGAGAATGCGTCCGTAGCCGCGATTGACCATGTGATTGCCGAAGCGGTGGCTGAGCTCGAGCAGCGCGCGAACGTTGAGGTTGACCAGATTCAGCAGGGCCTCGAGATCTTCCTCCAGTCCCGGTTCCGTGCTGATGACACCGGCGTTGTTCACCAGCACATCGACCGTGAGCCCCAGCTCGCTGATGGCGCTCTCGAGTTTCTCGGGTCCCCGGGCCTTGCCGAGATCGACGGGAATGCAATGGACGGCAGCATCACCCTGGATCTCGCTGGCGAGGCTTTCGAGGCGCTCGGCGCGGCGCGCCGCAAGGATCAGGTCGTAGCCCCGCTCGGCGAAAATTCTGGCGAGCTCCATGCCGATGCCCGAGGAGGCGCCGGTGATGAGTGCGGTGGGTCGAGCCATAAGAGATCTCCAGTAACAGTCTTCGGTCAAGACGCCATATCAGTGTAGTGCCCGGTCGTGATGGAGGGGTGAAGGCGCGCTTGCTGGCGCTAGAAGAGTCCGGGGATCAGCTGCTTCGTTCGCGCCTGGTAGGCGGGATAACCGGGTTTATCGGCGCCGAGCTTCTTCTCGATCATAGGGATCGAAACCCCCAGGAACAGTGCCAGCATGGCCACGGGGCCAAGCCAACTCCAGGGATAAACGCCATCCCAGGCCGCCCAGCCGAACAGGAACAGGCTCACCCAGAAACCGATCTCGCCGAGATAGTTCGGGTGCCGGCACCAGGCCCAGACGCCCGTATCCAGTACTTCACTGGTGGACGTGCGCCGGGCGCGGAACTGATGCAGTTCCCGGTCGGCCTGAAACTCTAACGCCGTGGCGCCAAGGCCGAGGGCCAGGGCCAGATAGTCCAGCCATCCCACCGGTGCAGTGCCCACGGCGAGGGCTGGATAGAGCGCCAGGCAGCCCAGGAACACGAGGAGCGTCGGGAAGAGGTGAATGCCAAAGAGCGACAGGGGCCACCAGAGCACCCCGGCCGTATTGGCCAGGTTCTCGTAGCGCCAGTCCTCATGGCGCATGCCCTGCCAGCCGTAGGCCCAGTTGCCCGTGAGGCGAATGGCCCAGGCGAAGACGACGATGAGCACGAAAAGCTGGCGCAGCGTTGATGCATCGACGGCCAGCCATGCGAACCAGAGCGCGATAACAGGTGGTGCCACGCTCCAGTAGGCATCGTAGAAGGAGGAGTTTCGGCACAGCGCGCTGCAGAGGAAGATGACAACGGTTGCCACAATATCGGCGACGAGGACCTCGACGATGGGATGGGCATCCATCATCAGCACGGTGACGGCGGCAGCTCCGAGGGCTGCGAGATAGCCAAGCACGATGATGATGAAGTCGCGTTTTAATTGAGCGTCGATGCGGAAGTCCTCGTCGGTATGATTGCTGCCGGGTGAGCAGACGAACAGCTGCCGTTTGGATAGCTGCCGTGCGCCCGTGCGGCCGCGCGTATTATGAAGCCTTCGCAGGAGAGCAGAACTATGGACATCGGACTCAACTATGCCTATGGCGCCAACCCGAAACATGACGTCGGCTTTCTGCGGGCGTTCACGCAGACGCTCGAGGGCGTTGGCTTCGCCTCCCTCTG
>JBCDDI010000229.1:0-6046 GCA_039180365.1 Pseudomonadota bacterium | reverse complement strand
TCAGTACCGGAGCGGTGTCAGCTCGCAGGTAGCAGTCGATTCTGCAGCCACAGAGCCCGCTCCGAGTTTCATGAAAAAGCGTCTCCAGGCAGGCGCCGGTGACACTCCCGCCGAAAAAAGTCCCCAGAAACTCTCAGTCGATGAGTTCCTTCAGTGGAATAACCTCCACGTTTGTGCCTGCGGCCAGATGGCCGTCTTCCTTCCTGATTCGGATCAGACAGTTTGCGCCGCTGAAGGTAGCGAGGCGGTTAGAGCTCTGATCGCCGGATACACTCACCTGATAACCGTCTGCCCCCCTGCTCAAAATGCCGCGCTGATATTCCTCTCGTCCCGGGTTATGTCGCAGCTCCGCGGCCAGCCGCGCTTTGAATGAGAAGGGAGGCTCCGCTTCAGTACCCGCCAGCTTGAGCAGCAGCGGCTGGGCGATGAGCAGATACGTCACAATCGTTGATACGGGGTTGCCCGGCAGGCCTAGGAACAGCGCCTGGCCGGCGCGGCCGAAGGCCAGGGGTTTACCGGGTTTCAGGTTCAACCGCCAGAGTCCGATGTGGCCCAGGCGCTCGATGATCTCCTTCACGTAGTCGGCATCACCGACGGAGACGCCGCCGGAAGTCAGCAGAAGATCGTGTTCCGTTGCCGCCTGGCCAAGGGCTGCTTCGAGGGCGTCACGATCGTCCGGGAGAATGCCCAGGTCTGTGAGTGCCACGGGCAGGTTCGCCATCAGCGATTTCAGGGCCAGGCGATTTGCGTCGTAGATCTCTCCGGCCTGGAGAGGGGCGCCAGGCTCTTTCAGCTCGTCGACAGTGGAGAAAAGCGCCACCTTCGGTCTGACGACAACGCTCACGGATTCCACACCCACGGCAGCAAGCCAGGCGATGTCGAAGGCGTTGAGTCGTTGGCCGGCTCGGGCCACCAGGGCACCGGTTGTGACATCGTGGCCCTGCGCCCGGATGTTTGCCCCTGCCGTCGGTCGCTCCGTGAGCGTGAGGTTGTCGCCGTCCCGTTCACAGTTTTCCTGAATGACGACGGTATCAGCGCTGCGGGGAACTTCAGCACCGGTGGTGATGCGTATGCACTCGCCAGCGTTGAGCGCGCCGGGGTAGGGGTGTCCCGCGAGGCTTGCACCGACAACGCGGAGGGATTTGTCGGCGGCAGCAGCGTCTGCGTAGGCGTAACCGTCCATCGCTGAGCTTGGAAAGGGCGGCAGATCGACTGGCGAGGCTACGTCTGCGGCGAGCACCCGACCTTTGGCAGTTGCCGTAGACACTGCTTCGCTCTCTCGAGGCGGGACCGCTTCGGCAATGATGCGGCGGCGAGCTTCCTGGAGATCTAAGGCTTGGATAACATACCTCGATGACGAATCTGCTGGCGATCGATAGTGCCGGGACGCACTGTTCTGTAGGTCTGGAGCTTGATGGTAACCGCTTCCAGCGCAGTGAGCATGTGGAACGCCGGCACAACGAGCGGCTCCTGCCGCTCCTGGAAGCGCTGCTGCTTGAGGCCGGGAGCAGTCGTCGCGAATTCCTTGAAAAGCTCGACGCCGTTGCCTTCACCCGCGGCCCTGGCTCCTTCACCGGTGGGCGAATTGCTGCCGCTGCGGCTCAGGCCCTTGCGCTTACGGCGGGCTGTCCCGTTGTCCGCGTTTCGTCCTCTGCCCTGCTTGCCCGGACCTGTTTTGCGCGCCGGGAGTTGGCCGGTGTGCGGACGAGCATTCGATCACGGCGCGACCTTTACTATCTGGCGGCCTACCGAAACGTTGAGGGCTTGCCGCACCTTGAAGCAGCCGACCAGCTCTACAGCGCCATGCCCGAGCGGGGGATCCTTGCGGCGGATGCGCCCTGGCCCTTGGTCGGCGAGCAACCGGACTGGTGGCGGGGACAGGACGGCCTGCCGGTGATCGGTGACCCGGGTGCGATGCTTGATCTCGCTGCGGCGCTCTTCGAGGAAGGTGCTGCCGTTGATGCGGCGGAAGGGCTACCTGAGTATCTGGAAGGGGACACGCCCTGGCGCAAGAGCAGCTGATCGACATTGTCTGCCTTCCGGAGGAAGCAGACCGTCTGCTTGAGGTCTTCAAGGTAGATCAGGTCAGACTGCTGCGGGAGCCTCCTGCAGACGTTCAGTTCTATCTTTCCTACCGACGTGGGGTTCTCGAGCTGCTGCGCCCTGGAGACAGCGCTGGTCTCGCGGTCCAACGTCGGGATCTCGTGCGCCGACTGGCCGGCGACTTCATGCTCGGTCGAGCCTGCGGCCTGAAGCGCGGCGTAACTCTGTCGATTGTCGATGCAACGGCGGGCCTTGGTGTGGATGCAATGGCGCTCGCACTCCGCGGACAGCGGCTTACCCTCATTGAGCGCCAGCCGCAGCTCTGGGCACTGCTCGTGGATCTCAAGGCAAGACTCGGGCTGACGGAGGTCACCCTGCGGCGTCTGGATCACCGCACGGCGCTTACGGCTCAAGAGCCGGTGGATGTGATCTATTTTGATCCCATGTTTCCGCAGCGACGAAAGGGGGCGCTGCCGGGCAAGGCCATGCAGTATCTCGCTGCGCTGGTTGATGACGATGGGGAATTCGATGAAAACCTCATCAACCTCGCCCGTGAACGCGCGCGACAGAGAGTGGTCCTTAAACGCCGGGCCCGGGATCCTGCGCTGCTGTCGCCGGACTGGTCCATACGAGGGCGGTCCGTTCGTTATGACGTTTATCGAGGCTCAGCTTCGGAGTCGGGAGCTAGCCTTCTCTGAGAATGGCGTAGCGGAATTCCGCATTGATCACGGCCTGAGCGGCTTTCAGCACCTCGTCGACAATGGGCGTATGCCCGAGCGTATCGTCCTCTCGGACGATGACGACATCGTCTGCGACCAGCTTGTCGATAAACAGGTTAAAGAGCCGTTGATCGAAAAACTCCGGCGCGTTGATGCCATAAATGCGGCTCATCTTCTGCGCAATTTTCTGACTGTCCGCTTCCAGCGCTTCGCGAGTTCTTGGGGTTTCCTTCGTGCTCGCCAGCAGGGCGATAACGATGTAGAGACGCTCGAGCGTTGGCTGGATGAGACTGGCCAGCAGGGCGAGACGATACTGGCTCGGTCGACCGGCTGGGGGTGCGCTGTAACCACCGGCTGGATGCAGCTCGAGCAGTTCGGCGTCGAGCATGTGCTTTAGCCAGCGATCCGTTGCCGTCGAGTCTTCACGCAGACTCAGCTCCTCGGCGATGTAGGGGAATACGGTGCGCACCATGGTGTTGAGCGCAAGTTTGTTCAAGGGGCGGCGACGTTCCTGCACGAGGCAGGCGATGAGTGCCGGCAGGGCCAGCGTGTGGGCAACGTTGTTGCGGTACCAGGTCATGAGCACAGCGTTGAAGGGGTCGTGAAAGAGGACGTCGCCAAAAGCCTGCTGCTCACGTTGGATCATGGCGAGCTGTTCCACGTAGGCCACGACCTGGCGTCCGGACAGCTCTGTGACGCTGTAGTCATGGTGGTCTGCGTCAGCACGGAGCAGGGTTAGCAGACAATCGACCTGCTCGATGAGTTGCGCCTCGTCAATGGCGAAGCGGGGTGTTGAAAGGGTCACCATGGCAACCAGGTTGATGGGGTTGATCGATGCCGCTTCGTTGACCCGCTGCAGCACTTCCCGCCCGAGCTCGTCAGGGCCGTGCGACGGATGCGTCTCCAGCCAGCTGCCAACGACGAGGGGTTCGCCGAAGTTCACGTCAACCTTGCCGAAGTCCTGCCGAATGAGCTTGATGCCGCGGAATACGTCGCCAATGCTCTCTCCTCGCTTCTCGCTGCCGCGCAGTTCGTCGAGGTAGCTGGAAGCCTCGATCAGCTTTTCATAGCCGAAGTACACCGGCACGAGGGCCAGCGGCCGCGGTACGCCGCGTTCGTGGCAATCGAGGGTCATCTTCAGGAGGCCGAGCCTGGCCGGAAGCAGGCGTCCGGTACGGGAACGACCGCCTTCCGGAAAAAACTCCACGCAGTGGCCGCGTCGGTAAACCTGGTACAGATACTCGGAAAAGACGGCGCTGTAGATGGGATCGTCGCGGAAGCGGCGGCGCATGAAGAAAGCACCACCCCGGCGCAGGATGGCGCCGACAACGGGCATGTTCAGATTATCACCGGCGGCGATGTGCGGAATCATCAGACCGCGATAGAAGAGCAGGTAGGACAGCAGCAGGTAGTCAATGTGACTGCGATGCGAGGGCACGTAGACGAGCGTATGTGTTTCCGCGATCCGCTGCAGGCGCTGCACGCCGTGCACTTCCACCCCGTCGTAGATTTCCTGCCAGAACCAGGTCAGGAGCCGCGACAGAATCCGTATGGTGACCCAGGACATGTTGGAGGCGATGCTGCGCACGGCCTTTGCCGCCCGCCGTTCTGCCGTTTTCTGCTTTAACTCAGAGCTTGCAATGGCCTGGCGAACGGCACGGCTGCCGAGGATCTGTTCGCTCAGCGTGCGCTGGTGCGAAAAGTCGGGGCCTAAGGTGGCGACCCGTTGGTCACGCAGGCGCACGCGGAGGAGCCTTGCAGCACGCCGAACAGCCCGATTCTCCTCTGTATGGGCGAGTTCCCGGAGCGGGATTGGCGTACCGTAGCTGACGACGATGTGGTGGCGGCTGAAGATCAGGTTCGCCATGCGTTTCAGTCGCGAGGTGACCGCCCAGTTTTCACTCATGAGCGCGCGCCAGATTGAGCCGTCGCGCTGCGGCGCGCGTCCCCAGAAGACGGCCACAGGGAGCAGGGCGGCTTCGCAGTCCTCGTCGCTGTGCTCGAGGATGCGCACCATACGTTCTGAGTAGGTCTGCATGGTATCCCGGCGGAACCATCCTCCCGCGGAACGGTTCAGAAAGAAGAAACGTCGCGCCTCTTCCTGGCCGGAGACGCTGATGGGATCGAGGGGACTCGGCATCTCGAGCTGTTCCGTAACAAGATCGAGAACAACGAGGTCGGACAGAGACCGGGAGTCCATGACGTAGATGAAGTTGTCACGGCGGTCGTCCGGGAGGTTATCTTCTGGCAGCGCCGGGTGGCCGTTCTCCTTAAGCCTTGCAGCGATCCTGCCCGCTGGGTCGCCGACAGCTTCCTCGTTGGCGGCTTCCGCCTCTGCGCCGGCGAGCTGCGGACGGGCGATGGCGCCGATGAACCATCGGGCCAGAGCGTAGCCGAGCGCTTTCAGACGGCGCATGGAGCTAGCCGGTGGCTAAGCACCGGACGGTGAGAACTGACGTTCGCTCACTTACGCCCGTCGAAGAGCTGAGAGGGGTCGTTCGAAGGTGAGCCGGCGCCTGGTATGAGGATGTCCACCTCCCAGATTTCCTCGAACTTACGCTGTGTCTCGACGTCTGCACCGGTGGCATCCCTGATTACCGTGGGCCTGAGGAAGATTATCAGATTGCGCTTGGTGTTGGATTTAGACTCGCTGCGGAACAACCAGCCGAGGCCCGGGACGCTGCCCAGAAAAGGTACTCGGGCATCGTTCAGAGTGATGTCGTCCTGGATCAGACCGCCAAGGATGATTGTCTGCCGGTCATCGGCAAGCACCGCGGTCTCGATCGTACGCTTTGAGGTAACAACGTCGGAGAAGCCGGCGTTGCCGATCGGCGCTTCCGGAACGATGTTGGTGATTTCCTGCGCCACTTCCAGACGCACGGTTTCGCCGTCGTGTACGTGCGGTGTAACCGTAAGCTGCAGACCCACGTCTTCGCGCTGAATGGTGGTGAAGGGGTTCTGAGAACCGTCCCCAGTTGTTGAGAAGGAGCCGGTTCGGAAGGGGACTTCGTTGCCGACCACAATCTTCGCTTCCTGGTTATCCAGGGTGATGATGCTCGGTGTAGAGAGCAGGTTGGCGTTGGAATTGGTCTGCAGCGCCTGAATGGTCGCGGCGAAGGTCACGCCGTCCATGTCGACCTTGGCAACCCCAAGCGTTGGATCAGTCAGGGAGAATACGCCCGTCAGGAGGTCAACGTTACCGGCGTCGTCCGTCGCGCCGCTGATGAGGCTCTGAATCGCGCCGCTCAAAGGGCTTGTGAACAGCGGCGTGCTCGATGTGTTGC
>JBCDDI010000228.1:0-6065 GCA_039180365.1 Pseudomonadota bacterium | reverse complement strand
CTGATTTCATCAGCGCCTCCATCCGCCGATTCCGGAAGATCCAGAATCACGGACTCGAGCTCAGGATAGTGCTCGCAGAACGCAATGCTGTACATCGCCGGTCCCCCAGCCACATCCACCATTCGCCGGGGGGCCGCTGCCAGTTTGATGCTCTCGACAATCGCTTTTGTGGGCCGTGTGGCGCTGTGCTTCAGAAACGTCAGATAGTGCCCCCACTGTTCTGAGTTCACGGGATTGAAGTGAAAGTCAGCCACCTCCCCGGTTTTTACTGACTGATCGAGCGATTCGAACTTGCGGGCAACATCCGGGGCAAACTCGAGCATGGATCGCGCCATATCCGCCATGCTTCCGTCTAAAGACTTACGCAAGGCCCGGCTGAACTGGAACACGCCATCACGACGTTCCAGATATCCAAAGCCCGTCAGGGCTTCCAGAAGTACCTGAATCGCATGCTCATCAGCCTGCGTATGCTCCGCCACTGCCTGCGCCGACTGAGGGCCACTTTCAAGGAGAGAGAACACGCCGAGGCGGTGACCGGTGAAAAAGGCATTGTTCACCACCATGGAAAAAAACGGGAACATAGCCAGCTCTGGCACCATTCCCGTCGCGAGGACGAGACGCTCGCGAAAGTCTTCCCCTTTCAATCCAACACGCATAAAAAACCCTCCGCTTCGCGGGTGAATAATGTCCGGCGCCTTACTGCCACAACGCCATTGCTGCTCCGGCCGTTTTTACTGCGCCTCAGAGCTTATTGTCGTCGAGCGTCCGCTCGAATCGGGGTGTCGGGTCAATAAGCAGTCCGCTGCCAGTGGCATCAGGTTGTGTCGGGTCGATCCAGTAATCCCCCTGACCGGATTCCGTCCGCAACAGCAGGCGTGTAGGGGAGTCCGTGACCTCCCAGCCGCTGACGGCCCAGGACCAGCGCGTTGCCGTGATCTCGATGCCTGTTTCGGTACGCGTGATGGCAACATCGCCCGCCTTCGGCACGTCCATCAACGCTGCCACCTGCGCCTCGCCGAAGATGCTGGTCATGGCGTCGATCAGCGGACCATCAGCCGCTTCGGTGAGAACGCCGGCGACGGCCGCCGGACTGCGCGAAGCATCAGCCGCGCCCCAGTTGTCCAGCGCGAGCGTCGCATAGTGTGTGAGCCAGTCGCCGTAGGCATCTGCGGCGGTGGTAATGGGCTCATCGGATTCGGCGAAGGTTTCGATCAGCTGTTCAGCCTGGAGCTTGCGCAAGGCATTGGCCGCCTCGAAACCGCTGCGGCGCTCCACGCAACGTAAGGCGGTCCAACCGGTGACTCCTTCGAGCAACCACTGAGCGCCATGTTCCGCGCGGAGATCATGATCGCGCAGCGTCACCTGGCGACCGAGCGTTTGCGCGATGTTGAACTGTCGCTGCCAGCCACCCAGGCCGCTGCCGTCCGACTCCCAGATGGCATCCTCCGGCGCCCAGAGCAACGTACCGTGCATGGCCGCAGCGCCAAGGTCCCGCGGTGACTGAATCACCGCATAAAGCTCAGGCTGTTGCCCCAGCTCCTGCGCAACGCACTGGCCAAGCGTCAGGATTTCTTCCGCGAGCAGCGGCAGCTGTGTCTTTCGCGACGGGCTGGCGAGAAACCGAACGCCGTCCTGCGAGGTAAGCTCCGGGCCTTCGGGCAACCAGACATAGGCAAAATCCAACACACCGCGCCCCGCGCCTTCGGCGCCCAATGCCGTGCCACCGGGCGCGTTCACCTGCCAACGCCACTCTCCGGCCGGCGCAACCCCTCTTATCGGCGTCAGCGTCTCCTTCGCGGGCATTTCAGGCAGCTCTGCGGGTAGCGCATAGGCCTTCCGATCGACGAGGGAGCGCGCCAGGCGCCGCGGATCATGGCCCAGGGTTGGAAGGACGTTCTCAGCGCGCAACCAGACTCCGCTGCCATGCAACCAGGGCGCCGTTTCGACGGGCCAACCCTGGGCCTCAACGCTTAAGCGGAGGATCAGGTCGCAACCGGTCAGACAGTCCGGAGCCGAAACCACGAAGTGATCGTCATCCTGGCGTACCAATAGCACGCTCTCAGACTCACCTTCGGCCAAAGAAGCGGAGGAAAGCGCAATGCCGTGCGGCAAGGTGCCGTTCAGCGCCTCGGTCTTCAGACCCTCCAGACGCCAGACGATGTTCCCTTTGCGAGCAGCAGGATTCAGGTCAATCTGCACAGACCCGCCGAGAACGGAGAACGCTGTTGCTTCCGGCCACCAGGTTTTCTCCCAATTGATGTCCGCAGCAATGGCGTCAGCCTTGGTTTCGAATTCGCCTTCGTCAATGAGCTGCGTGTTCAACAGACTGGTAAAAAACACAACGGCAATGGTAGCGACGATCGAGATGGCACCCGCGGGACCCATCGCTCGTTCGCGAGCCGCGGCCAGCCGATCTGAGAAGGTCAGGGCCGATCCACGACGCCAGAGCATCCAACTGACGCCGATGCCCGCGATCACCAGGGAGAACTTCAATCCTGCCATGGAAATGACCATAGGCAGCCAGGGCCCCCAACCCGCCAGCTCCGAGGGGTGGGCATGGGTCGGCATCGCCAGCTGCGCCGGCGGATACTCCACTACGGAAACCTCGTGATTGATGATGGCGATGAAGGCAATCAGGATCGACAACACATAAGCCGTGCCAGCGTGGCGAAAAAAGGCGTGCGCGAGGATCGCCATCACGCCAATTTCCGCGAGGGCAGGAAAAAAGGTCCAAAACAGGAAGGCAAACGGAAAGCCCAGATCCAGGGACGCCGGTGCATCCAGCGCTGTAACGAAAAGCGAAGAGACCGCCGGAACAATGCAGAGCAGCGCAATCAGCGCCAGAGCAACAAGGCTCTTCGCAAGCAGTCGAACCCCGAGGGGGGCATAGCTTGCGTCCACCCACTCCTGAAAACCGGGGCGATCGTCGCGGCGCATCACCACCCCGACAAAGCCGACCACCATAAAGACGATAATGATGAAGAAGAATTCCACGAGCCACGGCAAGAGCCCTTCGGGCGTCGGCAGGAGCGGACCATCAACGTGGCCCACGAAATTCACCCAGGCGCCGAGGGCGCCAGACAGCAGCAGCATGACAAGTGCGAGGCGGATGCCGAAGCCCGCGGTTACCAACTTGAAGTGCCAGAAGGCTTCGCTCACGAGGGCCTTCGACCAGGCAGGGACAGAGATCGGCGGCAACCTAGGACCCGTGTCACTGGTTGCGGCGACTACCCCTTTGTCCTCATCGTTGACGGTACCTTTTCCGGTGATCGCAAGCTGCTCGCGATTGAGTCTGACGAGCACGAAGGCGAGCAGCGCCAGCGGGAGCCCCGCCCAGAGCAGGCGGTTGTAGATCAGCAGATCAGTGAGCGCAATGATCGCCGTTTTCTTCTCACTCGGCGTCCAGGCCATGGACTGCCGTTCCGCTTCAGAGTAGCCGGATGGGTCGAGGACGGACGCCGCGGCCACATCCACCTCACCGCCGCGCAGAACGATCATCGCAAGCATCCAGACCAGCGCGATGGCCGCAGCGGCACTGAAGGGTCCTGCCGTAGAGCGGGTCCAGATCGCTGCACAGAGAAAAACTGCGCCAGTGCCGAGGGCGTTTGGCAATGTGAAAACCAGTAGCGACCAGCCGAAAGCGGACCAGGGTGCCGGACCCACCGCCTCCGGGGGCAGGGCGCCGAGCGCCACGAGCACGGGCGCGGAGAGAAATCCGAGATAAACCGCAGCGCCCATGATCAGCGCAACAACCAAAGCGCCCAGGAACCGGGACAGCAGTGTCAACTTAAGCGGTACAGGCGCTGCCAGCACCACTTCCTGAAGCTGCGCGTTCTGATCGCGGACGATGATCTGCGCAAACAGCCAGGCCCAGGCGAAATACAGCCAGAGTGACTGACCGGAAGCCATGAGAAAGGTCAGGTGGGCGCTGTTCCGGTAGATGTCCACCGCCCCCATGGCCCGCATATAGTCGGCGTTCAGAAAAATCAGCAGCATGTAGATGCTGAGGACAAACACCACCAGCGGAACCACAAGGCTGCGCAGTCCCATCTGAATTTCGTAGCGGCATTCACCCCAGCAGTAGGCCAACATCGAACGGTTCATGACAGAACCGCTCAAGCTGCAGCCATGAGAGGCTGATTCAGAGCGTAGTGATACACGTCCTCGAGACGCGGCTCGCGAGCCGTGTATCCCGGCTGCTGGGCGCCAGCGAGGATTACCCTGGTGCCATGCGGTGTGGCACTGGCGTGCAAAGCGTCTTCGGGGACGGACTCGTGGCGCGGCACTTCAAGCTCCCAGATGCGTCCATCGAGCCTGGCCTTCAGATCCTCCGGCGTGCCTTCCGCGACAATCTGACCGTCATTCAGAATCGACAGCTGTGTGCAGAGGTTCTCCACGTCTTCAACGATGTGCGTGGACAACAGCACCACTGCATCGCTGCCAATTTCAGCGAGCACCCGATGAAAGCGGTTCCGCTCCGCCGGATCGAGACCCGCCGTCGGCTCATCAACGATGAGCAATCGCGGTGCACCGATCAGGGCGATGGCAATCCCGAAGCGGCGCAGCATGCCGCCGGAGTAGGTGGCCACGGCGCGATGGCCATCGGCTTCGAGATTGACCCGCTCGAGCAGCTGTTCGACTTCCTGGCGCCTGGCAGTCTTGTCCGTTCGACCCTTCAACCAGGCAAACCGCTCAAGCAGATTACGACCGGAAACGCCGGGATAGCTGCCAATTTGCTGAGGCAGATAACCCAGGCGCTGGCGCAGATGATCCGGATTCGCGAGCACATCCACGCCATCGAGCCGCACGCTCCCGGCGTCAGGCTGCTGCAGCGACGCAAGCGTGCGCATGAGCGTACTCTTGCCCGCCCCGTTCGGGCCGAGGAGGCCATAGAGACCTGGCTGCACGGACAGGTCGACACCTGCCAGCGCCTGCACGCCGCCTTTATAGGTTTTCGTCAAACCCTGCACCAACAGCCCGGATTCACTCATACTGCGATCTCCTTGTTACAGCCCGCACGGTACCAGTTGAAGGAGAGTCCGAGACCCAGCACTCTCGGCTGCCCTACCCGCCCGTAGGCACCGGGCAGGCCAAAGGTGGTGCCATCGAAGAGTCCCAGCTCGTAGTCTTCATCGAGCAGGTTTGTACCCCAAGCATAAGCACGCCAGTGATTGGCAGCGTAGCCGAAGCGGCCGCTGAGCAGATTACGATCGCCGATCGCAGTGACCTCAGGGGCGGCGATATCGGTATAGGTGCTGTCAACATAGCTGTAGGTTGCGGCACCGTACCAGCCGCGCCCGCTGTTCCAGTTCAGCCCGAGGGACATATTGAAGTCCGGCGCCTGCGGGAAGGGCTCACCCGCCAGATCCACACCGTTCAGAACGAACTCTTTGAACTCTGTGTCTACGAAACCGAAGCTCGCAAAGAGATTCAGCTGATCGACCGGAAACCACTCGATTTCAATTTCCGCACCCGTTACCTCCGACTTGCCCGCATTTACGACCAGGTCGTCAAAGCCCGGGAATCCACCCGGTACGGTCTGAGTGACCTGCTGATCGGTCCAGTCAATGTAGAAGGCGTTGGCGTTGATGAGAAACTTGCCATCGCTTGAAAGGTGTCGAAAGAAGATCTCGTAGTTGTCTGTAAATTCTTCGTCATAAGGCGCTGCCTGCCCGAGGAAAACGGCGAAGGCAATGCCGCCGGCCTGATAGCCTTTTGCGTACTTCACCCCGACAGAGGTTGTATCGCTTGCGAGCCAGGCCAGTTCGGCCGTCGGAATAAACTGCTCGAAAGTCTCGGTTTCCGCGAGATCGCTGACCACGCCGTTGTTATTGGCAAAGTTCTGCGTATCCCGTTCTTCCCGGTTAAAGCGCGCGCCGAGCATCAGCCGGAACTGTTCGGCGAAACGCCAGGACAGCTGCCCGAAGACCGCCGCCTGTTCGATGTTCTCATCGTTGTCCGTGGTGGTGTTGAAGGGCGCAACGCCGCCCATGCCGTCCGGGAAGATCCCTTCCCCCTGAAAGCCGTTGCTGTAGTCGCCATCGGAGTACTAGACGCCGAAGATG
>JBCDDI010000227.1:0-6076 GCA_039180365.1 Pseudomonadota bacterium | reverse complement strand
GTTTCTCCCGCCAACGCTCGAGAAGGTGCTCGAGGCTCAGCAACCAACGCTGCCCCTCGATGGACCTTTTCCCATCGCCGAGCAACGCCAGCTTTGCGAGGCGGTGATGCAGACCCTCGGCTTCGACTTTGAACGGGGCCGCCTGGACATCAGTCACCACCCCTTCTGCGGCGGCGTACCGGACGATACCCGGATCACCACCCGCTATTATGAAGACAGCTTCCTTGAGTCCTTTATGGCCACCTGCCATGAAACCGGCCATGCGCT
Organism: Pseudomonadota bacterium; assembly: GCA_039180365.1. Lineage (GTDB taxonomy): Bacteria > Pseudomonadota > Gammaproteobacteria > Pseudomonadales > Azotimanducaceae > SZUA-309. Next base: position 5,809 of record JBCDDI010000227.1, on the reverse strand, counting down.
CTACCAGCAGGGGCTGCCGGTGGATTGGCGTGAACAGCCGGTGGGCGACTCTCTTGGGGCGGCCGTGCACGAAAGCCAGTCGCTGCTTCTCGAACTGCAGGTCTGCCGGGGGCGCGATTTCATCAGCCACCTCGCCCCGGCAATCCGAACGGCCTTTGGCCGCGCCGACGATGATCCAGCCTGGAGCGCGGAAAACCTTTATCAGCATGCGCGCCGGGTGCAGCGCGGCTACATTCGCGTGGACGCGGACGAGTTGACCTATCCGCTGCACGTCATCCTGCGCTTTGAGCTTGAACGGGCGCTCCTGGACGGCAGTCTCCCCGTCGCGCAGCTGCCGGAGGCCTGGAATGACGCCATGGAGCGCTATCTGGGCCTCTCGACGAAGGGCAACGACGCCGACGGCTGCATGCAGGACGTGCACTGGTATGCCGGCCTCTTCGGCTACTTTCCCACCTACACCCTGGGCGCCCTTGGCGCTGCTCAGTGGTTCGCCACTGCCCGGGAAGCGATTCCTGACATGGGCTCGGCGATTGCCGGAGGCAACCTGACCCCGTTACTCGATTGGCTGCGCCGCAATGTGCACGGAGCCGGGCGTCGTCTGACCATGCAGAGTCTCTTTAAGACCGTCACGGGCAATCCGCTGGACGCCGCGTACTACAAGCGCCACATCACCGCACGCTATCTGGACGACGCCTGAGGCAGAAAGCTCTCGCCTAGAGCAGGCCCTCGGGCAGTTCGACCCCGTAGAGGTCCAGGTAGTCGTTTAGATCCTCGCCGTCGTAGTTTCTGAGTTCGGGATCCGCCCCGTGGCGCACGAGCACCTTCGCGACATCCCAGCGCCCCTGCGAAGCCGCTTCCATGAGCGGCGTGTTGCCGAGCGAATTCTGCACGTTCACGTCGAGGTTGGCTCCGAGGATGCGATCGATGACGTCCGTTTCCCCTTCAAGACAGAGCCAGTGCAGAAATGATTCACCGAGAGGACCGCGTACCGCATCGGCCTGCTCAATCAGCTGCGGATGCGGCTCAGCACCCGCCTGCGCCAAGGTGTAGATGCGCATCCAGAGTGCTTGCCCGGTAGGGCTGCCTGGCGGTCCTGTCATGGTCTTGGATCCTGAATTTCTAAGTGGCTAATTCAATCATGATTCAATGCCGGCCTGCCGCCACGCGGCGCAGCCGTTTAAGGAAGTTCTCAAGTGCCCGGCCATCGGGCGCCTGAATATCCAGCTGATTGTGAAAGAGCGCCCGCACCGTCACCAGACCATCGCTGACGATCACGGTGTAGCCGTCGAAGTCGCCTGAAGCTGTAAGCCCGTCGAGTTCGCGCACACCGTCTTCATCCGGCGCGGCCTGACCCTGTTCCCTGATCACCTGATAGGCAGCCAGAACAAGGCGGCTTGTCACTTTGCCATCGGTGGTCTTATCACGCATGCGGGGCCGAGAGGGTGTTCAGTGGCTCCTCAGAATCCGGGTGTTGACGCGAGCCGTGCCGATAGGCAGGCCAGCCATGAAAGCGTCCACACCGAAAATTCCATTCAACGCACCGGCTGCTTCTTCAGATAGCGTGACGTCGACGTGGCTGATAGAAATCTTGCGTCCTTTGATGGAAGGCGCCTGATTGAGTGCCAGATCAAAGAGCGGCACGCGGCCGACCGTATCGCCGTTCACCACAACGATGCCTGTCAGGATCGGGCGTGGCTCATCGGCCACAAGACTGGTCGTGTCGATGATGAAGTTGAGGAGCGTTACCGTCGTGGTGCCAGCCGTGAGGCCCAGACCGCCGGTGTGGAAAATGTCGCCGGCATTGGTGCCCGCATCCAGAGCGCCCGCAGGGATGCGGAACACGCCAAAGCGACCAAACACCCAGCCTGGGCGTTGCGCGGAGAGATCCACGTTCAACATTTCCAGCGCATCGAGGAAGCCGGTGTCGAGCTTGACGACGGTTGCACCACCGGCAACCTGTACAGTCGGTGCGGCCTGCGCAGGTGCGGCAGAGCCGATAGCAAAGGTCGCAGTCAGCACGGCGGCCGCGATCAGTTTCGAGAAGGTCATTTGCATGGAAGGGTCTCTCCGTCCGTGAGTGGGTGGGAAAGGCTCCCATCACGTTCATGAAGCGACCGTCAAGCGGTGGCGATGCTTCTTTGACATCCCGTTGACCTGAGCGACACGCGCCTGTCACAAGGGCTACCAGCGTTCGTAGTGCGTGTGTTCCTCTGCGGGTGTACGGGTGACGGGTCCGAACTTACCCAGGGGCCAGCCAATAGGCATAGTCACCACCACGCCATAGTCCGTTGGGATACCAAAGTACTCGTGCAGCTCATCCTCGAAAACCTGATGCATGGTCGTCAACGCGGCCCCAAGGCCCACGGCCCGGCAGGCGAGCAGAATGTTCTGCACACAGGGATACACGGCCCCATAGTTCGGCGGCGCAAGACCCACCCGCTCGGCCTCGGGCACCTTAAATGGCCAGTCCCGTTTACCGCACACGAGGAGCAGATAGGGCGCCTCATGCAGATGATCGATCTGGTAGAAGAGCGCCTTCAGCTGCCGGCCGATCCGCATCCCTCCGCGTTTCGCTGGGTCCCGGGGTAAGCCGAAGCGGCTTTCCATGGCCAGGCCGTAGTGCTCGGCAAACCAGCGCTTGGGCTCAGCCTCTGACACGAGCACAAAGGCCCAGGGCTGCAGGTTCTGCCCTGACGGCGCCTGCACGCCGGCATTCAGCACCTTGTGGATCAGTTCCAGGGGCACGGGATCCGCTTTGAGCCGTCGCATGGCGCGAACGTTTCCCACCAGATCGAAAAATTCCGGGAAAGCGTCCGGAAACTCTGAGGCCTGATCTCCCGCCACCGTTCTCCCCTTACGTTTGCCTGACCCAGGTAAGCGCTGCAGTATGGGCGGCTGTATCAGGGGGTTCCAGTCCATGCCGTTAAGCACCGAAACACACGTCGCCCTAGGCCTCGAACAGCCACAGCCCGTCGAAGTAAACGGCCGCTCGAACCTCGACATCATGAAGTCTCTGGATCACCCCGGTGACGCCCCTTACCACCCCTGCCCGGAAGCCCATCCGGCGGAAGACGTCAGCGAAGGGACGGTCGACAAACATCGAGATTGGGATGGTTCAACCATCTATCGGGACACGCGCCGTGATCTGTTCATCTACCGCCCAGCGGACTTCGACCCCGCCAGAGCCTCCCGGCTGATGGTTTTTCAGGATGGCTTTGGCTACCTGAGCCGCAACGGCGCGATCCGCGCTACCCGGGTGCTGGACACATTGCACGCCCGAGGGGAGATCACTCAGACCGTTGGAGTCTTCGTGAATCCGGGGATACCCCCCGGCGTTACTCCCGTGCCCGGAGAGCGGAACGCCGAGGCCATGGCGCAGCGCAGCTATGAATACGACTCCCTGACCCCGGACTACGGCAACTTCCTCCTGGAGGAAGTTCTGCCCTTTGTCACCCGCACCCACGACATCACACTCTCGGAGCAGCCGGACGACTGGACGATCTGCGGGATCTCAAGCGGCGGTATCTGCGCCTTCACAGCCGCCTGGATGCACCCGGACCGCTTCCGCCGGGTGCTCTCCCATTGCGGATCTTTTACGGCCATTCGCGGCGGGCAGAACTACCCCTATCTGATTCGGACCACCGAACGGAAGCCGCTGCGCGTTTTCCTGCAGTCCGGCGAGAACGACGCCGAAACGCTGGCCGGTGACTGGCCCCTCGCAAACAAGACGATCGCCAATGCCCTCGCCTACGCGGGCTACGACCACGAGTTTGTTTTCGGCACCGGCGGTCATAATCTCAGGCACGGCGGCGCCATCTTCGCCGACTCCCTGCGCTGGCTCTGGAGAGACGCATGACCGATCGTTTTACCGCCACCGACCTGGAAGCCTGGCACCGGGACGGGGGCGTGCTCATCGAAGGCTTTTTCACGGCTGAGGAAGTGGCTGCCGTCGCCGCCGACTTCGTAACCGTGTTTGGCCGCGAGGCCGGAGCTGAGGAAGCACTTGATCTTAAGGACGCCGGGCGCAAGGGCGCCTTCGCAAAGGAACAGTTCAGCACCTTCGAAGCCATACCCTTCGATTGCTCTCCGGCGCTGAACCTCATCGGCGTGCACCCCGAACTGGTGCGCTTCGCCCAAGGCGCCCTTGAGGCGGACGATGTGCACCTTTACCAGTGCCAGGCCTGGGCAAAATTCACCGGCGACGCCGATTACGATCAGCCGCTGCACTGCGACTTCAGCAATCACACCCTGACCGTGCCTTCCGAGGACGCGCGCCTGAACTCCGTCACCATCCTCTGCTACTTCAGCGACGTCACGGAAACGCACGGGCCCATGCACTACGTGACCCGACCCGACAGCAATACCGTTGGCGGCCCGGAGGCGATTTATGGCGGCGTGCCCGACCTGCAGGAGAAGCTCGCCCCCTTGGAGCGCTCGAGTGCCGGGCCCGCCGGCAGCATCTTCCCCTACTCCATCGATGTCTTTCATCGCGGCACAAATCTGACGGAGCCGGGCGGCTACCGATTTGCGGTGATGGCCTGCTTCAAGCGCGCGGACGACGACACCATCGGCTACCACGCCTGGCCCTTTCACCACACCAAGCCCTGGCATCGGGTCTTTGACCATGCAACGCCCGAACAGCTGCGCTGTATTGGTGTGCATCCACCCGGCCACCGGTTCTGGACAGAAACCACGCTGCAACGCGCGGCCGCCCGATACCCGAACTGGGATCTCGCGCCCTATCGCGCCGCCCTGCAAGCAACCGAATAGGGCCAGGGATGAGGCTGAAAGGATGAGTTTCACCGTGTGGGTTGACGCCGACGCCTGTCCTCGCGCCATCAAGGATGTCCTGTTTCGCGCCGCCGAAAAGCGCCAGTTTCAACTGACCCTCGTCGCCAACCAGTACCTGCGCACGCCACCCTCACGCTTCATCCGCGCCGTGCAGGTGGAAGCCGGCTTCGACGTGGCGGACAACGCGATCGTCGAGCGCATGAGCCCGGGCGATCTCGTGATCACCGGCGACATCCCCCTTGCTAACGATGTCATCGAGAAAGGCGGTACAGCCCTCGCACCGCGCGGCACGCTGTATACCCGGGAGAACATTCGCGACCACCTGGGGCGACGGGACATGCGCGAGGAACTCAGGGCAAGCGGGCTGGTTAGCGGTGGTCCTCCGGCCCTCGAGGCAAAAGACGTGCAGACCTTTGCCAACGCCTTCGATCGCTTTGTCACCCAGGCGCAGAAAGGCGCGCAATGATCGCGAGCTACGACGCCGACGCTGTCACCGCCGCGCTGCCCATGGACCGCTGCATCGATCTCATGGCGGAGGTGCAGGTTCGGATCTCCCGGGGAGAAATCAGACTCCCGCTCCGCCAGTTCGTCTCCCATGGCACCGAAGCCCAGGGGCTCCTGGTGATGCCTGGCAGCCTGGGGGACGGAGACGTATTCGGCGCCAAGCTGCTCAGTCTGTTCCCGGAAAACTCCGCTCAGGGACGCCCGGCCATTCAAGGCAGCGTACTGCTCTTCGATCCGGTAACCGGGGCGCCGATGGCACTCATCGATGCGGCAAAACTGACGGCTCTGCGAACGGCGGCCGCCAGCGGCGTGGCAACTCGAGCCCTTGCGAAGTCGGAGGCTGCGACACTCGCGATCCTCGGCTACGGCGTGCAGGCCGAATCGCATCTGGTTGCCATGGCGAAGGTGCGAAAGTTACGAGAGGTGCGAGTCTGGGGTCCGAAGCTGGAACGGGCTCAAGCATTTGCTGCTAAACACGACGTGGGCGTTCCCATTCACGCCGTTCGAGGCGCCG
>JBCDDI010000226.1:0-6103 GCA_039180365.1 Pseudomonadota bacterium | reverse complement strand
CTTTATCTGCCTTTCGCCTCCGGAATCGCACTGCTGACGTTCTCCATCATGCTGATCCGCAACTTTGTGGTCGCGCTGGAAACGTCGGAAACCCTGAACGTCGAGCTCGAAGCACGGGTGGCAGAAAAGGTTAATGCCCTGGAGCAGGAGCATGCGCGACGGCGGCAGATGGAGCAGGAGCAGCTGCTGATGCAGGAGCGCCAGCGTCTGCTTCAGGAGATGCACGACGGCCTTGGCGGCCATCTGGTTCACGCGCTGGCGACTGCGGAGCGAGCTCCGGCTTTGCATTCGATGGTCGATCCTCTGAAGACAGCTCTGGAAGACCTGCGTCTGATCATCGATTCTCTCGACCCTGAGGAAGGCACTTTCGAGGCGGTTTTCAGCTCGCTGCGGGCCCGTGTTGCCAGCACCGTGGATGCGTTAGGTATGGAGTTCACCTGGCAACTCGATCCGGCGCTGGAGTCTCTGGAACTGAATCCGCATGAAGTCCTGAACCTGGCTCGAATCATTCAGGAGGCGGTCACCAACGTCGTCAAACATGCCCATGCCTCTGCACTCACCGTCACGGGAAGCTACGAACCGGTCTCTCGCACCGCAACCTTCCGGATTCAGGATGATGGCAATGGCTTCACTAAGAACGGCGATGGCGGTCGCGGCATGACGAGCATGCATGGGCGAGCGGCTGAACTGCAGGGCACGCTCTCGGTCGTCTCCGGCAGGCATGGCACTCGAATCACGGTGACCTTCAGCCACTAGCCACCCTCACCAATTCCGGTGATACGCAACCGCACCATCGCCTGCCAATACTGGACCTCTCGCAACGGAAGGGGTTCCAGTGATGAGCAGAACAGCTATCGGCACGGAAACAGGCGGGCGATGGTGTCTAGAGTTGTGCGGTCGTACGTCCAGCGCTCTCGCCCTCGTGCTGCTGGCGTTCTCTTTCGCTCCTGAGGCCCGGGGTGATTGCAGCAATCTCACTCCCGCAGATGGCGAAACGGTCATCTGCAGCGACACCAACGAAAGTACCGTGTCTGTAGTCGGCACCGGTATCACAGTGGACGTGCAAGCAGGCGCAACCGCCAATAACACCCTGACCACACCGCTACAGCCCATTCGCATCGGCCTCGGCGGCGGTGCACAGGACACACTCATCATCAACAACGGCCTCATCGAAGCGGTTGGCCCAACAAGCGGCGCAGCGGCAATCATCGCCAGCGGCAGTGAAAATCTCGAACTTCGTAACGCAGGCACCATAGGTCTCGCCGCTGGTATAGCGGGTGATGCAATCAACATCCTCCAGCCCAGCGGCGCGCTAAGCATCAATAATGCCGTCTCCGGCATCATCCGCTCGCCAGCCACCGGCACCGGGAACGGCGTATTCGTTGCGGTTCCCCTGACCTTGTCGGCCCTAAACGTTGACAACGCCGGCACAATCGAAGGTGGGACCACGGCGCTCAGATTCGATCTCAACAACGCCAACGTTGATGCCGGCTTCATCGGCACCATCCGCAACTCGGGCAGCATTAGTGGTGGTCAGGGACTGCTGGTTCGCCATCGACAGGGAGCAAGTCTGCTCTTCGAGAATGACGGCACCATTGCTGCGACGACTGACTGGGCGGTGGAACTGCCCATTCAGGGCGGCGTCGGTATCTCTACGCTGAACCTCAATAACAGTGGATCCATCGACGGTTGGGGCGGCCTGCTCGCAGCGGCACCCGGAATCGACTTCAGCAATCAGGCGGGCGCCCGTGTCGAAGCGGTGGCCGGTGGTAATTCCATGGCCGCCGTTTCTCTCAACGCCGTTGATGTTGACGTCTTCAACGCAGGGCTGCTGGCGGCAACGGAGAACAACGCCGCCGGGCTCAACGTGAGCTATGAATTCGGCAGGGTCGGTCTCACGAATGACGGCGAGATCCGAAGCGCAGGGTTTGGTGCTAACGCCATCACCCTTCAGGGCGCCGGTGATGTAGAGATCGACCTCGGCCCCAGTAGTCGGGTCGTTACCTCTGGGGAGTTCTCCGATGCCATCAGTTTCTCAAGCATCCTGCTCGGGGGATCCGGAGCGGACATCTCTCTGACGAACGAAGGCCTCATCGAGGCGCCGGGAAACGGCAGCGCTGCGATACAGATCAGTCTGTCCGATGAATTCAACGGAGGGTCAATCACCAACAGCGGAATCATCCGTGGCGATGCCGGAATCAACGCACCCGGCGCCGCCGGACTGACCGTTTCCAACAGCGGTCGGATCGAGGCTGCTGGGCCCGGCGAGCAGGTCATCACCGTGGCTGCAGACAGCACCATCAGCAACGCCGGGTTCATTCGCGGCATCGTTTCCTTCACTGGCGACGATGGCGTCTTCGTCTCCCAGGCTGGTGGCGAGCTAGACGGTGCTCTTGACTCCACAACGGGGACGGCGCATTTCTCCCATGCGCACGGCGCTGAGAACGCCAGCTTCTCCGGCCCGGCCCTGCGCTTTTTCGAAAGCTTCGAGAAGACGGGTTCGGGCACTCTAAGTCTCGAGAACGGACTGACGCTCTATGGGCCTGGGCGAGTGCCTGGCGAAGGCGCTTTCGCGCTGAACGAAGGTCGCCTCGAACTGCTGGAGGACACGAGCGGCTTTCAGCCTGCCGGAGTGGAAGGGGTATTAACGGCAGCAGCGGGGACGCAGCTCACGGGGACGGGTTTCGTCCGCAATCTGATCGCCTTCGGCACCCTATCCCCGGGCTTTGAAAGCGGCGGGCCAGCCACAGGCCGCCTGGACGTCCGTGGCAACCTCACGCTGAATCCGTCCAGCGCGCTGATCATCGAGTTCCTGGGTCTCGACGGGACGAACCAGCCAATCGTCGACTTCGTCGAGGTGACCGGTACCGCAGCCATCGCCGGACGCCTCGATATCGTCGTGCCGGATGATCTCAGCGGAAACTACCGCTTCAACGTGCTCGAGTCGGATGGCGGTATTTCCGGCAGCTTCAATGACATCACCCTGCGCGACAATGCCAGCGCGGAGGTACAGATTTCCTCCAACAGCATCGCCGTGGTGTTGCAGGCAGAGCTGCTCAACTCCGATCCGGATCCAGACCCCGATCCAGGTCCTGATCCTGGCCCAGATCCTGATCCTGGTCCTGGTCCTGATCCAGATCCCAGCCCGGATCCAGACCCGGATCCAGACCCCGGTCCAGTACCCGATCCGCCACCGGCGACACCAGGCAATGTCTCCCAGATCTTCGTGGCCAGTGCCAGCGACGGGAACCTCGACGTCATGCAGGGTCACCAGACGCTCATGGGCAATCGACTCGGTCGCACCAGTGTAAACAGCTGTGGTCCTGCGGCATTCGCACCGTTCGCCAGCGCTGATAACGGCAGCGTCATGCATGCACTCTCTGGGGAAGGGCGCGGCGTCATCGACTGTGGAGGCAGTGGAGCAGAAAGGAACGAAGACGCCCTCGGGGCCTTCGCCGCAGTGCTCGGTTTCGCAGGAGCCGCGGCCGGCAATCGACTGGATGCCGAGGACGTCCATGCTGCAACCCTCGGGCTATTCGGCTTAAACGCGAGCAGCGACAGCCGCACACTTGCCGCCACGGACAACTGGACCGCTCACGTCAGCGGTTCCTATGGGTCCGGTAACTACACAGCATCGGAAAACCAGGCGGGCTACGACTACGACATCACCAACCTTGCTGCGGGCATCGACCATTTTGTCACCCCTGAGCTTACCGTCGGGGTAGGCGCAGGCTACGGTCGCGTTGACGGACGCTACGATCTCGGCGGAACCACGGAAAATCGCAGCGCCGTTGGCTCCCTCTACGCGGCCTGGGCGGGTCGCGTCGGTTGGTTCGCCAACGGTGTTCTCAGCTATTCCCGATCGGAGATAGAGCAGCTGCGACCGAGTAACCCGGATTCAGGCGACGGCACTTTCCTTTTCTCAGAAACCGATGGCCGCGCTCTTGCGATTAATGCCGCTTTCGGAAGAGACATTACCCTCGGTCATCATGTGGTCGGCCTCAACGCAGGCCTTGGCTATGTAGATTCGCGGATCGACGGCTATACAGAGTCGCGCAACGAAGGCGGCGAAGTACTAAATAGCGTCCCGACCCAGAAGCGGGACTCACTGCGCGGTTCGTTGGGTGCCCGTTACGCCTACTTCGTCCAGACCCGATGGGGGCTCGTCCTCCCACAACTTCGAGGCGCCTGGGTCCACGAGTTCTCAGACGACGGGACCAGCGAATCCATACCACCCGATGTTCTCTTCGACCCGCCGGATCGGGATTTCTTCAACGTCGGTGCGAGCCTGATTCTCGTTCGCCGCAACGGTCTGGTTGCCGGACTTAACTACGACGCCCGCCTCGGCAATCGCGACTCCGAGCAGCATGTCGGCAGTGTCAACTTACGCTGGAGGTTCTGATCATGCAGACAATAAAAGGACAGCGCATGAGCAACCTCGGCAGGCACGGCATCACCGGCATTGCCTGCCTTATGCTCGCAGGCTGCATCACCTTCGGCGCCGCGGAGAACGTCGAGACGAAAGATCGAATTCTGCGGCAATTCGAAACCATGAAGTCGGCCGCTGAAGCGGCAGGAGTGGACGTTGATGCCGTGCTGACAGAAAACGAGACGGCCGATTCCGACCTCGACGACGACGTAAACAACCGGATCGGCTACCTGCTGAGAAAAGCCAGCGGGCTGGCAGGTTCGGCGGAACAGGTGGCAGACGCTTCTCTCCGTCTGGAGCAGGAAAACTTCAGTGATCTCAACGAAGCAGCGCTGATCAGAACCGCGCTCCTATCCTTTGAGGATGACCTCCAGGAGTTCGGCCAGGCCGCCGCCTGGCTCACTGATGAAACACAGCGCCTGGTTCAGCTCGATCGGGAAATTCTCGCCCTCGAGGGCTACACGGACTGTGGCGGATCCGAGCTCGGTACGGCGAAGTGCGTCACCGATGTCCTTGCAAACGCGACCAGCATGGCTGCCTTTGCCGGTATCTCAATACCCGGCGGACAGCTCTTTGCACCCATGGCAGCCACTTTCGCAGTCGCCGCAGAGGTGGACAAACAGATTCAACGGCAGCGTCTGTTCGACGAACGACGTCGGCGTATTCAAGCGATCGAATACATCGCGACGGGCTCCCTGCGCCCCGCCTTCGAGAATCTGCGAGTAGGAATGATCACGGCCATGGCCGGCCTGCCGGAAGATCTCCGCCCTCCGGACTGGGAGCGTCAGCTCGCCGCCGCTGAACAGGGCCTCGATCGCGCGCTCGGTTTCGCCGCCGGAATCGATGGCAGGCTCGATCGCCTCAAAGACGGCGGTCTCGAAGAGGCCGACGCCTTCGAAGCCATCTGGGAAGGTGCCCATGAAATGATCACCGGTCTCGGCACTGGGCTCGAGGCCGTAACTGCCACCGCAAGCGACATGCGCAGCTTGATGAATATAAAACGCTCACCAATGGTAGATGCGAACGGCGACGCGGCCGACTTCGGTGTCTACCGCACAACGCTTATGCGCAGACAGGGTGAAACACTGCTGTCGCACGAGCAGCAGATGGCAGATATCGAACGGGAACTGGCCAGTCTGTTACCCAACTACCGTCCAGCGGAAAGCTACAACTGCCCGGTGGCGCTGTAGCGGGTCACGCGATCGAGAACTCTCTCGACGGCGGCGCCGTGCTGTTCTAGTCATCCTCGCGATACTTGCTGCAGCCATCATCCAGGGGTTGCCGAAAGTGCAGCCGGAGGGGAAGTGATTCTTGTAGACTGGCCCGGCGAGGAGGGACCCATGACTGGATGGCTAGGGAAGTCGACCGTACTGGTCGCAGCAGTGTTGTGCTTTGCCGGAACATCGGCATTCGCCAACGTTTACGAACCAGCCATTCAACTCGAGCCGCCCGACCTGCAGGTGATGGGTTGCCCGCCTGATGCCACCTGGGACCCGCGCAACGGCGGAGAATGCTGGACCTGCGGCGCCTACGCCGCACGGACGCTGGAGCCCATCGACCACCCTAAGGCCTGCGTGACCGCACCTGGTGACGACCTCCAACCCGCAACAATGCTCGAGCGGGACAAACACACCTGCACCGGAAAGGAATACTTCGATCCTTTAACCGCCAGCT
>JBCDDI010000225.1:0-6134 GCA_039180365.1 Pseudomonadota bacterium | reverse complement strand
TCTCTTTGCGCGCAACTGGCACCACGGCGGCTTCTATAGCTGGTTTGCGCGGGAAGCCAAAGTGCAGAGCCTCTTTCACGATCTCAATCCGCTGACCTTTCGAAGCGGCTACGCCGGTGCCGATGCCTGGGGTGTGCTCATCTACCCCTGGGACTCACTGGAGCCTCGCCTGCGGAACATGACGCGCGACTTCAACTGCGAACCCATCGATGCGATGCCCGTTCACTTCGGCACGAGCCTCGTGCAGGTGTTCCATTTCTATGCCTGCTACGGCAAGCCTCAGCTTGCTGAGTTGAAGGCCGCGGCTGAGTCATGAAGCACGGTCGCAGACCGGCTCACCGCGGCGCGAAGCTGGGCTTTCTGCGCCGTCTTTTCTGAGAGAAGAGGCGCTTGAGCGGCGGTCATCTGACCAGGGTCATAACAAGTCTGTTAGTCGTGCCGAACGCGGGACGGGTGGTTGGTGGCGAAAAAGACATTAGAAATCAGCTTATAAGTAGACCGTAAGCTATTAAATAAATTGAATTATACAACCCTATTCTAGAATTGGCTTGAAAGGTGTCAGTTCTCGGCGTTAAATTGGGGTCGCTTCTGGGGGGAAGCGTTAGCGCGGACGTTCTGGCTCAACTTAGACAGATCCGTCCGCGCTTTTTCTTTTCCGGTTCCGAAAAACCGCGCCACCGCCTCCTGACTCCACCACTGTTTCTCCTTCGGAACGGCTTCACCCGAGGCTTCCTCGACACTGGCTCAACGCTGGACAGCTGACAATGCCTTAGGGAAAGTGGGCGCCGAGGAATGGCCGGAGGGGAAGGTGGCCGTCGCATCGCACGAGCAGTTCACGTCGAGATTCGGTTTTCTCATGGCGGCCATTGGCTTCGCCGTTGGTCTTGGGAACATCTGGCGCTTCCCCTATGTCACCGGTGAGAACGGTGGCGGGGCCTTCATCCTCATCTATCTGCTCTGCGTGTTCTGTATCGGCGCGCCCATTCTGATCGGCGAAATCATGATCGGCCGACGTGGTCACATGAGCCCGCTGGTTGCCATGCGAACGGTGGCCAGAGAAGAAGGTCGAGCCAGCAGCTGGCAGTGGGTGGGGGCGGTGAATCTGCTCACGGCCTTCGCCGTTGCCGTCGTCTACTGCGTGGTCATCGGCTGGGTCCTCTACTACCTTTATGTAGCGCTGACGGCGGGCTTTACGGATGTGAGCGGCGGCGTTTCCGCCGCCCGCTTCGAGGCTTTGAAAGCGGACGTGCCGGCGTTGCTTTTCTGGAACGCCATGGGCCTCGTGATCACGGGGCTCATCATCTACTCCGGCGTGCAGAAGGGCATCGAACGCGCCGTGCGGGTGCTGATGCCGACGCTCTTCGGCCTGCTGGTGTTCCTTGCGATTTACAATGTCTTCACCGGGGGCTTCGCGCGGGCCGCCGACTACCTGTTCAGCGCCGACTTCTCGAAAATCGGGCCGGGAACTTTCCTGGCAGCGATTGGCCAGGCGTTTTTTTCTGTCGGCGTCGCCATGGCCGGCATGATGACCTTCGGCGCCTATCTGCCGAAGACGGTATCCATACCAGGGAGTGTGGCCATCATCGTGATCGCGGACACCCTTGTCGCGCTGGTAGCCGGCCTCGTGATTTTTCCCGCGGTTTTTCAGTTTGGTCTGGATCCCGCGGGCGGCGAAGGTCTCGTCTTTCAGACGCTGCCGGTGGCCTTTGCGCAGATGCCAGGTGGACGGTTTGTCGCCGTGCTCTTCTTTACCCTGCTCTCCGTCGGCGGCATTACCTCCATGGTGGGTCTTGTGGAACCCGTCGTCAGTTGGCTCGAAGAACAGCGTGGGCTCGAACGCCATGCGGCAACGCTTTGCACCATTGCGACCGTCGCGGTCTGCAGCGTCGCCAGCGTGCTTTCCTACAACCTCATCGCCCACTGGGAGCTCTTCGGTATGAACATCAACGGCGCTCTCGATTTTCTTGCCAATCAGCTGTTGTTGCCTGTCGGTGGGCTGCTTATCGCCTGCTTTGTAGGCTGGTTCATTCGCCGGGAAAGCTCCGCGGCAGAGCTGGCCTTGAGCGGCGGCGCCTTCCAGCTCTGGTATCTCTCTATCCGTTACCTCGTACCGCCTGCGGTGCTGCTCATCCTGCTCACGGGACTGTTTGGTTAAGGGCCTGTGGGCGACGCCATTGATCGTGCCGAAGGTCGGCGACTGTTTGGTGCCGATCCGGCGGCCTACGAAGCCGCCCGGCCACCCTATCCGGATTGGATTTTTGAAGCGCTGGTGCGGGAAGGCGGCCTGACCACGGGTTCTGCGGTCCTGGAGATTGGTGCGGGGCCTGGCACGGCGACACGGCAGTTACTGGAACACGGGGCCGAACCGCTCTGGGTGGTGGAACCGGACACGCAGTTCGAAGCCGGGCTGCGTCGTCTGCTGGGCGGATCGGGGAAAGTGACGGAACTGCACGTTGCCCCCTTCGAAACTGTTAGCCTCCCGGAGCAGCACTTCGACCTGCTGGTGAGTGCAACCGCCTTCCACTGGATCGCGCCCGCGCTGGGGCTGAGTAAGGCTCATCGGCTGCTGAAACCAGGCGGCGCCGCAGCGCTCTTCTGGAATGTGCTGCAGGTGCTCGACCGGGCGGATGAGTTTCACGATAGAACGGCGTCGCTGCTTAAGGATCTCGCGGCTTCACCGTCCGGCGCGCCGGACACTCTGCCCTTTGCCCTGGATCAACAGGCTCGGCGGCGCGAGGCGCTGGCAGCCGGGTTTGAGGAAGTTGCTTACCGGGAGAGTTGCTGGCGCTACCGTCTCGACACCGCCGGGGTAGTTGCGCTCTATGGTGGCTTTTCAGCCATTGCCCGGCTGCCGGAAGCCGAGCGCGGGCGGTTGCTCGATGCGCTCGCCGCGATCGCCGATCGTGATTTCGGCGGCGTGGTCGAGCGCAACGTGACGAGCTGTCTTTATCTCATGCGCTGATTCGCACCGGCAGTTCGCGGATCCCGTGAATGAAGCTCGACTTCAGGTATACGGGGTCGCCCACCACTTCGATGGACGGGAAACGCTGCATGATTTCTTCCCAGAGAATGCGCAGCTGCATCTCGCCGAGACGGTTCCCGAGGCAGCGGTGGATGCCAAAGCCGAAGGACAGATGCTTGCGGGCGTCAGCACGATCGATGCGGAATTCGTTGGGTGCTTCGAAGGCGTCTTCGTCCCGGTTGCCGGACAGATACCACATGCAGAGTTTGTCGTGCCGGGCGATTTTCTGGCCGCCGATTTCCGTGTCGTCGAGGGCCGTGCGGCACATGTGGGCGACCGGCGACTGCCAGCGGATGATCTCCGAGACCATGTTCGGTATGAGGCTCACATCCTGCCGGAGTCTGTCGTATTCGGCGGGATTCTGATTAAGGGCCAGCACGCCGCCGGTGATGGAATTGCGGGTGGTGTCGTTGCCGCCAACGATGAGCAACAGGATGTTCCCCAGGTACTCGTTGGGCGGCATGTCCTTGGTGGACTCACCGTTCACCAGCATCGAAATCAGATCGCCGCCGTCTGCGTTCGAAGCGGCACGCTCTTTCCAGAGTTCGTCGAAGTACTGCCAGCAGTTCCAGAGTTCCTGGAAGCCGGCTTCCACGCTCTCGAAGGCGTCGGGGTTGGAGAGATTTTCTACGCAGTCCGACCAGTAAATGAGTTTGTCCCGGTCTTCCTGCGGCACCCCGAAGAGCGTCGAGAGCATACGGCCGGTGAGGTCCTTGGAGACCAGATCTACCCAGTTGAAGGTTTCATTGCGGGGCAGGTTGTCGAGGATCTCCTGGGCGCGGCTGCGGATAAGCGGCTCGAAAGCGGCCAGATGCCGCGGCGCGAACATCGGTGCGACCACCTTACGCTGCTCGTCGTGTTTGGGCTGGTCTTCCATGATGAACATGGGCAGGTGGAAAGTGGGGTCCGGTTCTTCGTCCAGTGAAACCTGGCCGCCGAGGCGGATTCCGCCCATGCGGGAGTCCGAGGAGAAGAGCTCGTGGTTTGTGTCGACGTATTTGATGTCTTCGTATTTGGTGATGTTCCAGTAGGGGCCGAACTGGCTTTCTTCACACTTCTGGACCGGCGCTTCGGCCCTGAGGCGTTCGAAGTAGGGCCACATGGTGTCGGCCTCGAAGAGGGCAGGGTGTGCCGGGTTCAAGGCTGAAAGCGGCATATCGTAGGGGTCGGCGTTTACATCGATTTCCCATTCCTGCTGCAGCTCGGCGTTCGAGCGGCCGAGCCGCCCTTCCGCGGTTCCGTCTGCTGGTTTGTCGTTGACTACTTTTGACATCGCTGCGACTCCCTGAGGTTCAAGATAGCTGGCGAGTATAGCGGGTCGTCTCTGACAAACCGTTTATCAGCATTTTCCGACCACTGACACGAGTAACCGCCGATTTGACATCATGGTGCTTGCATTGTAGGACGCGAAGCGTAAAATCCGCGCCCATGAAACGACCAGCCATGCAAATTCATAACGACATCGGGTGCCAGCCCGTGCGTCTGCACGCCTCCGTGCAGCCGTATGCGGCCACCTTCGATGGTTTCGCCGTAATCACGGCGTAACGTTTGCATCGCTCTCCCGGTGCAAACGCCGGGAGACAACACCAGACCTCATTCGATCAGTTGTTTTCTCACCGGCGTCTCCAGGGACGTTTTGTATCCGTTAACGATGGAGATATCGACATGGAATATTTAGTTGCTGCTCTGGTGCTGCTGCTCGCGGTTTCGTACGCCGTGTTCATTGCGGTCAATATCGAGAAGGGCAAAGGCTGGGCATTGGACATCGCCCGCGCGATCTCCATGCTGGATGCTCAATCGGCGAGTCACGATCTGCGGTACCGGGCGATGGAGGCAGCGTCTTCCAGGCCGGAACCGGAGCCACCGAGTGAACCGGTTGTGGATCGCCTGGCCGCCTGATCGATTGTCAGAGCAATTGGTAACCCAATAACCCGGCCGCGATGACGGCCAGCGCAAGGGCGCCACAGGTGCCGGCGAGGACTCGTCGGTATCTGTGGTGCAGCGTTCTCTGGTTTGAATAGTGTTGTTCGATGATGGGCAGCAGATGGTTGTACACATCCACCTTGGCGACAGCGCGCATTTTTCGATCGGAAATGCATTCCGTCGCCGCACGGGCAAGCTTCTGCGCGCTCGACTTCCGCTCCAGCGCCAGCTGATCTTCTGATTTCCTGTTCGGCAGCCACCGTGGTTGGCTGCTTTCCAGATAGTCCTGCACGACCTGCATGGACATGGCCTGCCTCGCTCCAGTGCACGTGATTGATCCCCTTACTGATGCTAGCGGTCGGCGCGCGCCCGGCAAGCTTGCACCCTGGAAAGGGTGATTCAGTTCTCACCGGTGCCGGGCTCAAGGCCCGCTTCGGCTGCTCAGATCGCGGTATCAACCAGTATTTCGATGAGAGCAGCCCCAACCCAGGTTAATGGCGGGATGATCAGATAGAGGAACAGGCGGCCCACCACAGAAGTATCGAAGGGCCACTCCGGCGCCGAGCTGATCTCCCGGCGATAGGTCAGTACCGGCTGCAGAGCAGCGTAGTCGTTGCGCGCCTCAGCTCCGCTCCTGCGCAGCGCTGACAGCTCCGCATCGGCCTGAAAGAGCGCCGCCCGCTTTGCCATGGCCAGGCGTCGGTGTGCCGGCCAGATCGGCAACAGGAAGATGAATACCATAGGGATCGTGGTGCCTATGAAGCCGGGGATGAACGTCACCGGGTGTAACTCCGGGTCGATGAACATGAGCGTGAAGGCGGCCTGGGCGCCGATGATGGCGAGGGTGGTGCTGACGGCGACGCTGCCGATCGGGGTGAGGTGACGCGCCGTTAGCGGATCAATGGGAAGGCTATTGGCCAGGCGCCGGAACAGGAGGGCGATATCCATGAGGGAGCTGATCAGCGCGGTCATGACTATCCAGATGATCTGCGCGCTCACGGTTGGCATGGCTGTTCGGGGGTTGGACAGGCCTGCGAAGAGCTCGTCCTCCGAGAGCAGCAGGGCGTTATGGGCCAGGCCTGCCAGGAGGCCAATGAACAGGGTCCAGAACAGCCAGGCTCGTGACTTGTTCCTGAGCTCAAGCTTTGCGCTGTTAATAAGATCGGCGGCTTTCTCATGGGTTGCAGCC
>JBCDDI010000224.1:0-6165 GCA_039180365.1 Pseudomonadota bacterium | reverse complement strand
CTGCCGACTGCCGGCAGGTACCGGGATCGCGTCGCTCGGGGTAGTCGCGCTGATGATGCCGTCGATGGCGACTTCGGCGCCGGCCGGGTCTGTCTCGAAGGTGACCTGGCCCGGCAGCTTCGAGAGCTGGAAGTGGTGGAGCTGGTTACGGTCCGAGCCCACTTCGAGGGTCGCGTCCAGATCATAGAAACCGGGCGCGCTGGCGCTGACCCGGTAGTCGCCGGCTCGGAGCAGATAGATACCGCCAAGCTCCAGAGACAGACCACCGCTGACGCTGACGGACTCCACGGCCGGCTCGAAAGTCAGGCGCACGGATTTGGCGGTAAACAGAAACCACACGCCGATGAGCGTGGGGATGAGGACGGCGATGGTGATGAGCTGCGCTTTGGACAGCCTGAAACCAGTCTCGGTGGTTTCTTCCCGAGGCTGATAGCCGACCGGACGGATAATGGCGCCATCATCGTCCTCGCGGCCGACGGGCTCTCGGGGTTCGCTCACGATCAGAAGGTCTCTTCGCAGCGAATCTCGACGGGCTGCATGTTCGGTCGGACGAGGATGCTCTCCCGCACGTCGCGACAACCATCGCGGCTGCCGATGACCGTGTAGGCGCCCGGTCTTAGGCTCAGCTCCTTCTCCGCAAAGGTTCCGAGACGACCCACGGTAGACAGGGTGATCTCAGTCTCGTTGTCGGAGCGGAAGGTAACGGCCACGGGCGTGCCGTAGGTTGCCAGCAGATCTCCAACGCGCGCGATCTGACTGGCAAGCTTTGGACCTCGCGGTTCCAGGCCTTCGGCCCGGGCAAGGATGTCCTTAGCCTGACCGTACAGCGACTTCGACGAGAGCTTGTCCGGAGAGGCGATGATGTTGCCGAGCGTAATGCCGGTCCGCTCCTGTTCCAGGGCCCGGGCACGACCGCTTTTCGCAAACTGGATATTGCCGTCGATGGAGAGCACTTTGTCGTAATCCTCGACGGCCCGGCGCCAGTCTTCAGCGGCTTCGAAGCCTTCGGCGCTGGCGCGCAGGCTGCGGATGGTCGCGAGGTCTTTCCGTTCGGCCACCTGTTCCAGGCCACCCATCGCTACCGGGTCTCCGGGTTTGAGCTTGAGCGCCGCGTTGAAGGCCGTACGCGCAGCCTCGAAGCGTTCCGCGTCCATGGCCTTGAAGCCGTCGGAGAGCAGTTCCCGGAATCGCATATCAGACACGCCGTTCCTGGCGACAGCCATAGCCCCTGCGAGTCCGTAGGTCTGGGAGTCAAGGGCCTGGACCCGTTCATAGGTGGCCAGTGCGCTCCGGTAGTCGCCGGCAAGCTCGTGGTTTTTCGCCTCGCGCAGCAGGTTGATGACCTCGGGCAGCAGCCGCGTCCGAGCCTCGCCGGCTTTCGCCGTCTCGTTCTCGGGGTCGATGGTCAGCGCCTGCTGGAAGTTTGCCAGCGCCAAGGCTTCGTCCCGATCGTCCAGGGCCTGCTTACCGGCGGCGAGTGCGTCCTCGAGAATGGTTGAGCCTTTCTCGATCAGTGCGGCAAGGGCGTCGGAGGCAGCGCGATAGGAGTTCAGCGATTCTTCGAAGGCTTCCGCGACAAACTGTTCATCACCCTGGGTGGCAAGCGCTTTGGCCTCGTCGAAGTCGGCCTGGCCCCACTGACCCACCTGCATGGATTCCTCGAGCTGAAGCTGCAGCTCGACAAAGCGTGACAGTTCTTCCTGGGCTTTCTCCCGGGTCTGCTCCCGGAGCAATGCTTCGAAAGGAGGCAGCTGCTCGTCTTCCGCCGTCGTTGGATTGGCTTCGGCGGCTGGATTCTCGGCCGCAGGCGCCGTCGGCGTGTAGGTTGTGACGACGGGAGGTTCAATAAAGTCGGGGACAACAATGAACACCAGGCTCAGCACCGCGAGCACAGCGACGGCACCGGCGATGGCATGCCAGGGCAGGGGCGCTTTGCTCTGCTGCTGCGTGGCCGGGCTTTCTTCCGGCGTTGCTACATGACTCAGCGGAACCGACCGGGGTCGGATCGGGCTGATCTCTTCGTCGCTCATGGTGCTCTGGGTCGAGGCGTTGGCCGTGAATTATAGTTCTTGGAGCGCGTCCGCGGGGGCAGGGTCGGCGCCGAAAGCGGGGTCTTCGACGGCAGGCGCATCGGGATCAGGTATGCCGAGATCGGCGAAATAAATCCGGCGCAGGATGCCTCGGAGTTCATCGTACTGCTCGTCGACGTTGCCCTGCAGCCGCACGCTCTGATTTTCCAGTTCGATGGTGTGCGGCATGATCTCTGCTTCCGCCGCAATCCCAACTTCCTCGAGCACCTGCGCGTGGATCTGCGCTTCGTCGCGCTTGGTGATGGCCGTCTTTAAGAGCAGAGCACCGCTCATGACACTCATGATGCCACTCGTGTCGACGTAGGCATTGCTGCTTTCACTCATGGCGGCAATACCGCCAGCGATGGCCATGGCGCCGCCGATAGCTCGTGTTCTGGACTGCGCCTTCAGTTCCTTATAGGCGATGGCTTCCTCGTAGGTTGCCCGGCGCCAGTTCTGATAGGACGGGTACATCTCCCGATGGAAGTTTTCGTAGTACTCATCGAGCGTGTCGATGAACAGGTATTCGCGCTCGCGGACCTTACGCACGCGCCCGAGCATGGGGTCATCTTCCGCCGGCAGGCGGCGAAGCTCGAACTCACCGGCCTCTGTTTCACCGATGTGGTCGGCGAAGGCGTCAGGCGCGAATTCCTGGGCAAACTTCATCTCGGCCGTGGCACGGATCCGCTGGATGTGCTCGGACGACAGATTCTTCCGATACTCCAGGAGGTCGTCGGCGAAGTCCTTGTAGATCGTCTGGAAGGGGTCGATGCCCGGCGGAATGCCCTCGTCGTAGGCGTACTTGCTGGCCAGCGCATCGTATTTCTTCGTAAACCACTTTTCGCCGGTCGCGTCGGTGACTGCGAGCTCAACCTCCATGCTTTCGCCGTTCGAGTGGAGGATGCGGCCCGTCACACTGACATCCACGGCGTGGGTCGGTCGCGGTACCACGCGGACGGCGCCCCAGTTACCCGTGCTCTGCAACAGGTTTTTCGCAAAGTAGGGCATGTAATTGGCTTCGGCCCGGCGAATGTCGGGTTGAATCAGCAGCTTGATCTGCTCGTCATAGTCTTCCGGGACGTTCGGATCGAAGATCGCGATACCGATATCCAGCAGCTCTGACTCGGCCTGGATGCGATCGATCTGTTCCGGAGGCGTCATGTCGACGATACGCACGGTTTCCGACGTACAGCCGGCCAGGGCCGCAGCGGCGAACAGCAGGCCGGGCAGCCAGAAAGGTCGCCTTCGCCGGGCGGTTCTACGGATCCGGCCTGTATGCGAGAGAAACTGGCGTGCGCTGCTCAAAATCATGGTCTGCATTCGCTCCTCAGAAAAGGCCCCATTCAGGCGCCGTTTCAGGCCGCTTTTCTGGCTCCCGTTCAGGCGCCTTTATAACGGCGGTATTCCTCCCAGAGCTTCTCCCTGAGTTCCGGGTCTGGTTCGTTCATGGCAGCTTCTCTCAGCTGCCGCGCAATGATGTCATCATCCCGGGCGTCGGGGATATCCTCTGGCACCGAGCTGCCAGCTGTGGCAGCCGGCGGCGCTTTCTGCGTATTGTTCTGACTCGGCATGCCGCGAGGGACGTAGCCTGCAGTCTGCTGCTGGGCGCCGCCGGGTTCACCGGGGGTGCCCTGAACCGCGCCCGGGTCGCCGGGCAGCTCGCCCGGTGCGTTACCGGAACTACCGGCTCGCTCGTTGCTGCGTTGCTGGATAACGGCACGCTCCGCGAGAATCTCGCCGTCGAAGTCTTCCAGGGCTTTATCGAGCTCGCTGTCGCCACCCTGTCCACCGGGTTGACCACCCGGCTGGCCACCGGCCTGCTGTCCGCTCTGCCCGCCACCAGAACCCGGGGGAAGTCCCTGCTCTGAGGGCATCGGTGGTATTCGGGATCCGTTGCCGCCCGGCAGCTGGTTCGATGTTTCCCAGCCGTCGCTACCGGACCCGGATCCGGGCACACCGGTTTCCCAGCTTTCACCTTCCGCACCCGCTTGCCCGCCCTGAGCGCCGCCAGGGGGCATGCCGCCCTGGGGAAGTTCCTGGCCACCGGCTGCGCCGCCACCCTGCTGGGTCTCCCAGGTGGGTTGGGACTGATTGCCGCCCTGGTTGCCTTCACCCTGGTTGCCTTCTCCCTGGCCGCCAGGCATTTGCTCCTGTCCTGGCGTCTGTCCGCCGGGAGTTTGTTGCCCAGGGATCTGGCCGCCGGGCATTTCACCGCCGGGCATCTGCTGTCCGGGCATCTGGCCGCCCGGCATCTGTTGGCCAGACTGCTGTCCGCCCTGTTGTTGGCCAGACGGTTGCTGCCCGCCCTGTTGCTGCCCGGATTGCTGCCCCTGAGGCTGCTGCTGGCCCGGGCTCTGGCTGCCCGGCGGCATGCTTTGCCCGCCTGGCGGCATGGAGCTCTGGCTTTGCGAGCTTGGGCTCTGTTGGCCCGGGGTCTGTTGACTCGGGCTCTGTTGGCCGGGGCTCTGCTGGCTGGGGCTTTGTTGACTCGGGCTCTGCTGGCTGGGCGAACTCGGTGATGGCATGCTCGGCGAGGGCATGCTTGGTGAACTCGGAGGTGGGGGTTGCTGGCTGCTGTTAGACGAGCAACCCGTCAGGGTCAGCGCGCCAAGCGCGAGCAGCGCAGCAGCGGACAGGCGAACTTGCATGGTCAGGGACTCCCTTCGGCGCCAGCCGCGCACCCTGAGGGGCGTTCCAGCCGGCTTCCCGCATCGATATTAGTCATCCTAACCTGAACGGCCGCTGTACAACTCACCGCTCCTCCGTGCGCTCCGTGAGCGCTACCTGTGGGTAGTAGGTGAAGCGATGGGTGTAGGTGTAATCCCGCGTCGGTGCCGGCGCCCCGTTAACCAGCGCCGGGCGGAAGCGGGATACGCGAAGGCTCTTGCGAACGCGGAAATCCATCATGCCTTCCGGCTGAGAGTCGAGAGTCTCCAGACGGCGCGTGGAACCCCGTTCGGTGATGTCGAACTGTACTGTAACGAGCCCCTCTGCCTCGCTCTGCGGAGCCTCAGGGACACTGGGATCGCTGGGCGCCGGGAAGTGGATGAGCTTCGGTCGGCCGAAGAAGTCTTCAACTGGGAAGTTTTCCTCTGTCGCCATCAGGTCATAGGCCAGCTGATAGAGGGGAAACGCCTCCCGGGTTTTCTCGAACAGCAGGTGCCAGTCTGCGAGGTCGAGGATCGCCTGGGCGATCTCGGGCGTTGGTGAATCGTAGGACCGGTGAATCTGGATGATGGCTTGAAGGGCCCGTTCCCCGGCGGGGAAGTTGTTGAGGGTCACCGGGCCATAGGTCGGCTGCATGGACGAGGCGTAAGAGGAGGCGTCGCTCGCGTCGATGAAAATCGGTGGGAAGCGCTCCAGGCGGTAGGTGCGCGCCACCCCCTGCCAGGCTGGAATGGCTTCCATGGTCTGGCCTTTGCCATTGGCGATAAGGACGTCCGTGGCGCGCTGGTAAAGGTGTCGAGCGGCGAAAACGTTGTGGGTCTTCTCATACCAGCGAGCCAGGTGGAAGAGGCCGGGCAGCATGTCTTCGCTGTAGGGGTCATGGGCCCGTTGCAGCACGTGGTAGGCGTACTCCTCCCGCTCGTTGGCCGTTTCGAAGTCTCCAAGCGTTCGATAGACCTCGGCTTCGCGGTAGACAATTTCGACCTGACCGGCGGAGACCAGCCCGGAATTTACGCGTTCCAGATGAATGGCACGACCGAAGCTGTCCAGGGCGGCGTTGTACTCACCCTCCTGCACCTGAATGTCACCAAGCATCGTTATCGGGCGCACCAAGGCCGGGTCGAAGCGATGGCTCGACTGCTCGATTTCCCGGATCTTGTTGGCGAGCCAGTATTTGGGAATGTCGTATTCACCGGCGTCGATCTGTGCCTGAATCTGCTCGAGGTCGGGATCAAGTTCATCGAGGATATCGGCGATGCTGGTGCCACTGGCATCGCGCCGGTTCGGCATGCTCATGGGAGCCGCAGGTGCGTTGGCGGCATCCTCAAAAGGGTTTGCAGATGATGATGTGACGTCGGGGGCGAGGGTCGGTGGAAAAGTCGTTGCAGGCGCTGCCTCAGCGGCCGTTGAGACAGGTGCGCTGGCGTCG
>JBCDDI010000223.1:0-6176 GCA_039180365.1 Pseudomonadota bacterium | reverse complement strand
CGGATTAGTTTCGGTGGAAACATACTCACCGATGAATCGCAGGCTGGTGCGGTCACTGATGTTCCACAGCAGCTGCAGGGTTGGTGCCACTGTTTCGTTGTAGTCATAGTTGATGGCGCCCTGGCTGTCCTGCCAGCCAAGCGTAAAGCGGTAAAGCAGTTTCTCGGTACCAACCTGGCCGGTGGCGTCCAGTTCCACCCGGTAGTCATCAAACTGGCCAATGGTCGCGCTGACCGCATAAGCGCTATCTGCCTGCGGTGTCTTGTAGACGTAGTTGATGACCCCGGCGGGCTCGCCGGCGCCGTAGAAGAGCGCCGTGGAACCTTTCAGGACTTCAATCCGCTCAAGGGCCGACACGTGCGCCGGCGGCGCGTTGCCGCCCGCGATGGGGACGCCATTGATCAGGAAGCCTGACCGGTCTGAGTTCAGGCCAAAACCGCGAATGCTATACGACGGTGCGTTCCGGCTGTGAGTTCGTGACGCGTTGACGCTGGCGCTGTTTTTTACGGCTTCTTCGAGGGTGAAGATCTGCTGGTCGGCAATCAACTCCTGGGTAACCACGCCAACGTTGAACGGCGTCTCCTCGATTGGCATGTCGAACAGGCTGGCAGTGCTCGTATCAGCAACCCGGAAGGCAGAAACGCGCTGCCCCTGGACAATCATCTCCTCGACGATGCGGGCGCTACCAGATGCGCCAGCAGTTGTGCTCGCTGCGGCAACGGTCGCGGCCGGCCGCAGGGCAAAGCTGCGATTGTTGACCGTCACAAGGTTCAGCCCGGTGCCGGCAATCATCTGGCCGAGCGCCTGATCCGGGGCGAGCCGACCGGAAACCTGGTTGCTCTCGAGCCCTTCGATATACACCGAGTCAGCAGAAACCTGGCGGCGTGTGGTGCGGCTGAATTCGACCAGCGCTTCCTGCAGCGGCTGGGCAGCCAGTGAAAAGTCAAAGGTTTCGTCGGCGCTCGTGGGGGTGGTCGTAAGGATCGCGACGAGTGCGACCCACAGCGACTGTCCATGCACCGTTCGAATCAGCTTAAGCACGGGTGACTCCTGTGTGGTAGTACGCGCCACCGGGCCGGGCGCCCTGCAGCTTTCTACCTATGAACGGCTGTGGGTCTGTGGTTCCGCCACTTTTTTTTCAGGAATTTTCGGGCGGCCTGTTCAGGGACGTGAATAACTGCCGTACTGCAGGCGCAGGCGGCGCTCGCCGGTCTGCACAGCGCTGATCCGATGGCTTTCGAGGATGGTGATCAGCGCCTCATCTGCCTGGTCCAGGTAGAACACCCCGGATACGAGGCCGCGGTCGTAGCTGATCAGGTGCGTATCCAGTTCGTACTGGGAATACGGGGCAATCGCTGCCAGCGCCTCGAGCAGCGGTCGCCTATTGAAGACCAGCATGCCGTTGCGCCACTGGCCGATCTCGTCGATTGGCTGGTTCTGAACTTCGCCCAGCACGCCGCGATCCACGGTAATAGTCTGCGCCGCAGACAGCGACTCTGATTCAGCCACCACCACAGTGCCCTCGAGCACGGCGACCTGGACCTGCTCGGCACGCTGCCGATTAACCACAAACTCCGTTCCTGTGACTCGCGTCTCCACGTCCCTGGCGCTGACAATGAAGGGGCGGGCCAAATTTTTGGTGACCTTGAAGGCAGCAACGCCGGCATGCAGGGTGACCCGCCGCGCCGCGGGCGTCATGGTCACGCTCGCGGAAGAGTTCCAACCCAACCACAGGGTACTGCCGTCTTCCAGCTGCACTTCCTGCTGTTGGCGCCAGCCTGTCTGGTATTCGAGCGTTGCGGGTTTGCTGGCGACGACCGGCTGGTCGGTAACCGCTGTGTTATCACGATTGGTCATCCACCAGAGGCCGCCGATGGCAAGCATCAGCACGGTCGCGTTCACTGTCATGGTGCTGCCACTGACGCGGACCCAGATCAGCTCGGACCGGTACAGGAACTCTCTCCACAGCCCACGCTCAGGACGACGCAACTGGTTGGCTGCCTTGAGGAACTGCCGCGCGTTGTCGAGCGCTTCGCTGTGCAGCGGGGACTGTCTGGAAAAGGCTTCCAGCGCGGCGAAGGTAGAGGCCGAACCCTGCTGACGGTGTGCTTCGAGCAGCTCCAAGGCAGCGGCTTCAAGATCGTTGGCTGGACGCGATGCCCGACGCATCATAGGTGGTACTCGTAGAGGCCTTGGTAAGAGAACGGATGCCATCCTACCGACCCGTACCTCGTCAGGCTAACAAATGCTCGCGAAGATAATGCAGGCAGTGGCGTTTGGCTTTGCCGAGCCGTTTCTCGACGGTGGACAGCTTGATCCCAAGGGCGTTCGCAATTTCTGCGCGTGGCTGCTCGTCGAGATAGGCACGCACGAAGATTTCCTGGCTTAGGGGCGTGAGACTGTCGAATCCCGCCTGCAGCGCGTCGATCATCTCGCCGAGCGACAGCTCGGCCTCTGGTGAGTGCGAGTCCTCGTAGCTCGTTTCGAGGGCGAACCGGGCCTCATAACCCTGTCGGGTATTCTCAGCGCGCAGAGTATCCACCGCCGCATTGCGGAGCATTGTGGTTAGGTAGGCTGGGCTGGGATTATCACCACTTTTCGCGAGCTTCTCCCCTACTGCCTGCACGGCTTCATCAGCGATATCCTCAGAGCCGAACAACCGCGTGAGCAAGCTGCGCCCAGGAGTCAGGTTGGCGGAGTTAAGGGTCGTATCGGCAGACATGGCGGAGCAATTCTGGCTGGGCAACAGAAGACTATATACGAACGATTCTCATTTACCAATCAGTTCCTGCAACGGGGGCGAGGCTTCTGCTCAATCGTTCCAGATCTGCCCGCCGGCCAGTGGTCTCAAACTGGGGTCAGCTCAGAGCTCCTTCACCAGACGAATCCCCCGACCACCGCTCCGGCCCTCGGCGAAACCACGACGGGCAGAGCGGAGGGCTTCTGGCTGATTGTCCCAGGCACCTCCGCGCACGCCATTGGTCCGGCAGTTCTGCCCGCGGTTAACGATCGTTCCATCGCGCGGGGCTCCGGCATAGGGAGGTATGCCGCATTCCTGCACCCATTCAGAAACGTTGCCATGGACGTCATGGAGACCAAAAGCATTCGGGGGAAAACTGCCGACAGGTGCCAGCGCCGGAAAGCCGTCGTCGCAGTCGGCAACGGTCCAATCCCGGTTAACGCGCTTCATGCTCTGATCTGCAAGGTTGGCAAAACGGCAGAGATCAGCCTCGTCGTCCCCAAACCAGAACGCGCTGCCGGTGCCGGCGCGAGCCAGGTATTCCCATTCCGCCTCTGTGGGCAGACGGTAGCGACCACCGGTTTGAGCCGACAGCCAGTCCGCATAGGCAACCGCTTCAGGCCAGCTGACGCGCCGGACGGGCTCCTCCGAAGGTTCCAGCCGGGCATCGGTCTCCCGCCCCACGGCGTCAGCAAAGGCAAGATATTCCGCAGCCGTGATCTCATAAACTGAGACCCCGAAGGGCTGCGCCAGGAGTCTTTTCGTGGCCGGCCGCACGCTCGGCACTCCCGTCGGATCTCCCATTACAAACTCTCCGGGAGGCACGACGATCATGAGCGGCCCCCGGCCACCGTCTGCCAGGGCGTCCTGGAAGCTAGCGCCGACCTCGACGTCCATGGCAGCGAGGCGCAAAGCCAGCTCAGCGCCAGCTCGACCGAGATCGACGCGCTTGAAGGCCGTGCGGTACCCCATCGCGCGGGCGCTAACGTCCAGGACGCCGGTCGGCAGGCGCATACCGGGGCTGTAAGCAGCCGATACCTGCCGGCCGCCGGCGCCTTCATAGGTCACGCTGATCTCTGCATCGGGCGGCGTCGTATTGATCGTCAGGTTGCCGTAGGCCCGCGAGAGTTTGAAGCGCGTCAGGTTATCCCCGTAGAGCACGTTGAAACGGATCGCCTGTTTCTCGTAGCCGTTCCGGGTCGCCTCGATGAGTTGCTCGCCAATCGGCACTCGCACGCCTGGGGTGTAGGAGATATCCAGCTCCGGAAAGCGCACGCGAGCATCTGCTGGGTCAACGAGCACAGTCAGGGAACCATGGGGATCGATGGGCAGCTGCAGATTTACCTCGATCGTCTGCCCGGCGAGGACGATCACCTCTTTTTCCTGCAAACGCCGTTCTTTCAAACCCATGCGGACTACCGTGGGGCCAGAGGGGAGATCCAACGTCATCGGGGTGTTGCCCTCGATCCGTTCATCGTCGATTTCCACCCAGGCGCCTTTCGGATTGGAGAGGAGACTCAGCGTTCCACGCCCGGGATTGAGAGAAACCCGTCGCTGGATCCGCTCGCCTCGGGCAAGGGTAAGGTCAATGATCTCCGGCTCATAGTGGCTGTGGGTCAGCTCGACACGATGGCGACCTGCTGTAAGGGGAACCGTGATCGGAGTGAGCCCGTAAGCTCGACCGTCGACCCGCACGACCGCACCAGTGGGCTCGCTTTCGAAGGTGGCCTCAATGCGCAGATAGTCATACACCAGCCAGGCGCCGATCCCGACCACCACCAGAGCCAGGACCCAGTAGCGTTTCCGCCGAACACCGCCGACCGGTGTCGGCTCCTCACCGTCACTCATGGTTGGCCGCAAGCAAGCCGAAGTGGCGCCCCCGGGTATCTGCCTCGGCGGCGGCCACGCTTTCGCGAGCGAATACGCTGGCGTCAGCCAGCGGTAAGAGAGTCGATTGGATGTTCGGGGCCATTGCTCCTCCTGCGAGAGCCGCAGTCTAGCGTGCGTTCGACAGGAGCAATGCGAATGAGAATCTTTCCTATAATTCAGGTCCGTGCAGGGACACCACACCTTCGGCAGTCCTGAGGTCGAGACAGAGGCTATTCCTGGAAGCCCCCTCGATCTCAACCTCAAGCCCCAGGAGGGTGTGCAGGGCTTGCGTTCGCTCGACATCAGCCGAGCGCACCCGGAAGCCGGCCACTTCGAGCCGCGGCCGATCGTGATCACCTCCAGTCGCCGGATCGCGCCACTCGATGAGGTAAGGCACGCTCAGATTAAACTGCTCGCTCTCGATGAAGCCGTTACGGAAAGCCGGAAGCCCCGTGCGTTCCCACTGGTCCATCATCGGCCGCAGCGTCTCACCGGCGGCATCGAGCGCCGAAGCCGCAGTGGCCAGGCTTGTCACTCGCGCAAACCAGGTGAGAAAACGCGGTGTCTCGAGGGACGTCAGCAGCGCATGAAGGCCCGTCGAGGGTCCCGTGAAGCGAGGGTTAGGAGCGATCACCTCGAGGAAAGCGCCTCCGCCCAGGCCAATGCCTGCACTGATCGTCGGATAGTCTTCGTCTGGATCCATATTGGTTTCTGCTCTCACACCAAGCTTCGCTGCCAGTGAGGCAACGCCCGCGGCCAGATCCGCGCAACCCCAGACAAGATGATCGAACGCAAAGCCGTGTGTAAGCTTGATAGCAACTCCATCACTCATGAGCGCGCTCCTCGACTCGCGGTGTCTTGAGCAGCCGCAGCACTTCGTCCGCGCAGCCCCAGGACAGGGTCAGCCCAAGACCACCGTGGCCGTAGTTGTGAATCATCGTCACCTCGGCACGGGTCTCCAGCTCAACGCGCACGGCTTCCCGACGCCCGCGAAGGCCCGCGTTGAAACCCACGATCTCTGCTGATGCCAAGGCGGGATTGGCCGCAACCGCCTGGGCAAAAAGCGCCTCGCCGAGCTCCGGATCCGCGGCCGGATCAGAGCGCAGCTCAGAGGTACCGCCGATCAGCAAACGGTCGCCGCGCGGCATCCAGGAAACCCAGCGCGGGGGTAGCGCCGGAATCTCCATGAAGTGATGTTCAAGGCCCAGTGGATTGGTCGTGATCACGTGCATGCCCCAGTCGGACTGGACCGACTCATCCCCGGCAAGCACCCCGGCCCGGGCACCTGCGCAGTTGACGACAACCGTTGCTTCGAGCTCGCTCAGCGCTGTAACGCGGCGCTCTTCGATCAGAACGCCCAGCTCGGCCGCCTCCCCGAGCAACTCGGCGAGATACCGCGGCACGTCGACGACAATCATGTCGACCCAGAACCCAGCGGCAAACCCGTGCGGCAACGCCTCCGGGTCGGCCGGACAAAAGCCCCGGGAGGCTGATATCCGCTCCGGGGGTTCAAAGGCCAGCCGCGCGGCCAACAATCCCGGCTGGTAGCGGAGGGACTCGGTCGTGT
>JBCDDI010000222.1:0-6207 GCA_039180365.1 Pseudomonadota bacterium | reverse complement strand
GGCGGCACGATCTATGGGGATATTCCCCCTGCCGAGTTCGGTCACTCATTGGATGCCGGAGCCGGGCGCCTCATTCCTTCGATGTCCGTCGAGCAGTTCGGTGCTAATTTCGCGGGCTGGCTCGGGTTGAACGAAGCCCGAATCGGCGCCGTCTTTCCCAACCTGTCGAGCTTCTCTACGCGGCCATACTTTATGCTCTGACCTGCATGGGCTGTGTCACAAGCAGTCTGGTCAAGTTCCTGTGCGGTCCTACGGGAGACCTGCGTCTACGAGCCCAGCGCCGGACCAGGCCAAGTGGCGTCGGCGATCCCCGCCGCAGCGCCTGGCCCAGGCCTTACGGATCAGCCGGTGCTGTTGGCTAAGACCGCGGCTCGAGCCGCAGAACTCTCCGAGCGGAAACCCCATCAGGAATCGCCCCCTCAGACCTGTGGGATTGTCGTTGAGCACGCGCTCAACACATATACTCGCGCCGCGATTAGCGCCTTGCGTGAATCGCCAGGATTGGGAAGATAGGACGATTAATAAAAGGGGTGGTCTATGAAAATCCTGCAATGGATATTGGGGATCGTGTTCGGGCTGCTGATTCTGATCGGCTTAGTTATCTTCGGCGCACGTTTCGCAGATGGCCCTGTGGTGATGCTCCCCGGTGGCCCCTTTGAATCGGGCGAGATGCGCGCCTCGCCCGAAGACTGGGGATTCGCAGCGGCAATCGAGGAGATCGAATTCGAAAGCGGCGGTCGTTCGCGAACCGCTTGGATTGTTGTGGACGGCGGTGACGCATTCATTCCCGCCAGCACCGCTTTCCCACCCGGCAAGCGCTGGCATAAAGATGCGTTGGTGGATCCTGCGGCGGTTGTGCGCATCGACGGCGTCCGCTATCCGGTCGCCTTGACTCGGGTGGCGCCGGAGTCTCCGCGATTCACTGAGGTACTTAGCAAACTGGCCGAAAAGTACCCGGCATTACCCGGTAGCGAGGAAGGCGATCCGGCAGAGGCTGCGTGGCTTTTTGAGCTGCGCGAACGCGCGATGCAACTCAGCGATTGAATGCGAATGCGATGCGCACGGTAGCGCGTTACGTGTCCGCTTTGCTGACAGGGGCATCCTGCGCGTTGAGCCAGAGATCGATCTGATCTTCGAGCACGCTCAGCGGCACGGCGCCGCCGCGCAGTACTGCCCCTCGAGCGCGGGCACCTTTGGCTTGGAAAAGTGCCCGTTGCAGACTGCGACGGCATCAAAGGGCTCGTAGTTGACGAGCCAGCCTGGACCGCTCTGTCGTACCTGCTCGACTGGCGTATCGTAACGAATGCGCTCGAGCAGGTTCCTTTCGTACGCAAATCGTTTTAGATACTCAAGTACTTCTGAATGTCCTGGGAACCTTGGCCACGTATCCTCGCCACCGCCCCTGGAATCGAAAGGGTAGTTATCGAAGGCCATGAGGTTGCGAGGCAGGTTGGTGCGCAGGCCGTCGTACATCGAGCCTAAGATCCGGTGACCGGGTGTGTGGCCGAGCCAGTCGGCTTCGGTCTCAGTTGTATAAACCCAGGTGTCGCCGATTTCAGACCCTGATTCGAAGACCGTAACCTCGTGTCCTTCGCGCGAAAGCTCGTCGGCGGTCACGAGACCCGCCGCCCCGGCTCCGATAACGGCAACGTGCGCCTTTGTTTTGCTTATCGCCTCGTCTGTCATTTTCCCAACTGAATCTTCTGCGAAGCGCGGCCTTCGACGTGCGCACGCGCGCCCGCGTGGTCGCGGATTCGTCAGCTTAAGAGCACGAGTCCTTTTGGTGAATCGAGTTCGACACAGATGCGGTCCCGATCATCCGCTTCAATCGGTATCTCGATACCGAGCAGCTTGTGGACCGCAGACGTGCGATCAGGGTCTTTTGCCTTGACCCAGAAGCGCGCAAGCGTCAATCCAGATACAAGCTGCTCGAGACTTGTCCTGTCCCGCCATTCGATCAGGTAGGGTATGGAGGGATTGAGTCCCTCACCGGCGATCGATCCGCTGCGATAGGTTGAGAAGTCTGCGTTGTCCCATTCTTCGTCCGCGTTGGCGTTGGTGTCGAGACTCTCACCAGCTGCGGTGAGCTGCTCACCAGTGCGCGCGAGATCGGCAGACCGGACGTACCAGAGGAGCACGCGCGGTTTGTGCAGGCTGCTCAGGATCGAGCGCAGGTAGTGGTCGGGGCCGTCGTAATCGGGGTTCGGCCCATGAATCTCAAAAAACCGCTGGTGGCCCAGACTGATCGCGGCGCTGAGCGTCGGGAAGGACTGGTCGGGCTGCATCCCGATGTTCGCCCTGACTCCGGTCTGCTCAGCCAACGCATCGACGGCTTCGGCGGTATTCGGAACACCCCAGAAGATGTGATCGACCCAGCCGCCGTCGGCCAGAGGGGTTGCGAGAGTCATGGAAGATCACCGACGCCGATATGGTCCAGTTGCTGTCCGGGTCCTCGTCCAAGGATTGTCGCCATGGTCGCTCCGCGTCCCAGTTGCGGGTTGAATAGGCTAAATCCGATCGGCGTTGTTGTAAATAAGAATTATTCTCAACAAATTCGAACTGAGCGCCACAACAACTAGAAAGCAGGGGGCACAAGTGCTCGACCCAACGCAGCTCAAGCAGTGGGAGGAAGAAGGCTTCTCCCTCGTCCGGGGCTTCGCAGATCCCACGATCGGCCAAACCATGCTCGAGCGCGTGATCGCCATCAGCCGTACGGCCGCCGGGCAGATCAATCACGACGGCTTCATCGTCGCCCCGGAGCAGAATCTCGCTGGTGCGGTCGACGCCTCAGCTGAGGCTGAGGAGCGGGTCTCGAAGATCTTCCGACTCCACCGGGACGGTCCCTTCCGCGATTTCATTGAATCTCAGGATGTCCTTACGATCGGTCGCGCGCTCCTCGGCCCGCGGATCGACTGCTTCCTCTCCCAGTTCATCTTCAAAAACCCGGCTGCCTGGGGGCAGCCCTGGCACCAGGATTCTTACTACTTTCCTTTCGACCGCACGCCCCAGGTGGGGCTGTGGCTCGCCGTCACTGAGGCGACGCTCGAGAATGGCTGCCTTTGGGTCCTTCCGGGATCCCACCGCCAGCCGATCCATGAACACGTCCCTGACCGGCGTCCGGGAGCGAATGTCGGCTACGTGGAGATCGTGGACCAGGACTTCAGTGAGGAGCGTCCTGTCACGATGGCGGCTGGCGACCTGCTCGTGTTCCACAGCCACCTGATGCACCGCTCGAGGGACAACGAGAGCGATGGCCTGCGCGCCGCCATGGTCTACCACCTGGCGTCCCATGGCACGCGCGACCGGTCCAAGAAGCCAACGCCAGTCAACGACTGGATGCCGCTGCCGGACCCGAGCTAGGCGGCCGGTGCCGAATAAGGCGCCGGGGCAAAGAGCACGTTGTCTTGTACGTGCCGACCGCCGCTACCTGTTTCCCTGAAGGATCCCTGATTCCGGGACAGCAGTAACCTCATGCTGCGGCACAGCGTCAATGGCAACCGGGTGCGGAGTCCGAACAGCCGATCGAACTGATACGATACTCGGCTTTATCGAATCGGTCCGTCCCGTGCCCGCTGCAACTGATCTGGCTGCGCAGACTTACACCTTTGGCGAGTTCACACTGGATCTCGGCAGTTTTACCCTGCACAAAGGTGATACGGAGATTGCGCTTGAGCCGCAGGTCATGTCGCTCCTTGCGCACTTTGTGCAGCACGGCGACAGGCTGATCACGCGGGATGAACTCCTCGACGAGCTGTGGGGTCATCGCTTTGTCAGTGAGTCGGCGGTGGCGACTCAGATCAAGACCTTGCGCAAGGCCCTGGGAGACGATGGCCGCACGCAAGGCATCATCAAGACCGTGCACGGTCAGGGTTACCGCTTCATTCTGCCCGTGGAAAAGAGCCTGGGTGCTGCGACCAAAACCACTACAACGGCATCGAATCGCTCGAGTAACCTCGGCTACGAACGCACCAAGCTCATCGGCCGAGACACGGAGCTTAAGAACTGCATCTCGGCCTTCGACCGATACCGCATGGTGTCGCTGCTCGGCATTGGCGGTACCGGCAAAACGCGGCTGGCTAAAGCGGTGGGGCGCACCGTGCAGGCGCAGTATCCGGGGGGCGTCTGGTTTGTGGATCTGGTGCCGGTCCGGGATGCATCCGGCATAGACACGGCCATCGCATCGGCCATGGGGATCAGTATTCAGGCCGGCGAGGCTCGTGAGCAGATCGCTGCCGCGGTTAGGGAAAGCAGCGTGCTGTTCATTCTCGATAACTGTGAGCACATCGAAGACGAGGTGGCGGCAGCCCTCGACTATCTGCTCGAAAACACTTCCGGGCCGAGGTTCCTGATCACCAGCCGGGACCCGATTGACCTCGCCGACGAGCTGCGGATGTTCATCGATCCACTGCCGGTGACGGCGGATGCGGGCGTGCCTGCCGCTGTCGAGCTTTTCCGACTGACCGCCGAGCGTCATGGCGTTCCCACCGACGCCTTGAACCCTGTCCGGATCCAGGAGATCTGCACGCGCCTGGATGGACTGCCTCTCGCCATTGAACTGGCCGCCGCTCAACTCAAGCAGCTCACGATCGATGAGCTCTCCGACCGCCTGGACAGACGCTTCGAGCTGCTCGCCGGCCGGCAGCGCGAAGGCGACCATCGGCAGGACAGTCTGATCCGTGTGGTGGAGAACACCTGGGATCTGCTGGACGATCAGGAGCAGCACCTGCTCGGGCAGCTCGCCGTTTTTCCAGGGCAGTTCACGGTCAAGGACATCGAGGAGGTTTTTGCCGGTCAGCTGCCCAACGGGATCTCCTTTGCCATGTCGCGGTTGGTCGAACTGTGTCTGTTGAGCCGCACGGCGCGGAGCGGTGGCTGGTGGCGCCTGCTGGAAACGGTACGGCTGTTTGCCCTGGAAAAACTCGAGCCTGAAGCGCGCGAGGAAAATCAGCTCCGACACGCGGAATGGGTGCTGAAGCGGCTGGGGGTCTATCCGGAAGATCAGGTGCAGAGTCTTGCCCAGGCGCGTTGGGCCGCCGACCACTACTCGGATCTCTCCGCGGCCGAAGGCTTCTTTGAGGCATCGAATCGGCAGCGTGACGCCATTGAAGTCTGTTGCGGGGTGGGCCTCATGATCCAGCTGGACGATGGTGCGCGAGCCAGTGCAAAGCTGCGACGCATCGAGCGCTACCTCGAGGACACGGATGAGCTCTACGACCGCCGTAGTCTGCACGGCATGGCCGCGCTGTGTGCGCAGGCGATCCGCAACCCGATGCGGCTGGCGCAGGAGTCCAACCGCTATCTCGAGCTGTGCCAGCAGATGGATGACCCCGGGCGTGTTGCCGGTGCGTTGATCCTGACCTCGCTGACCAACAACTTCCTGGATCCTGAGCTCGCGCGCCAGCAGGTCGCCGACGCCATTCGACTGGCGGAAGAGAGCGGCCGTGAGTCCACGGTCGACAACGTGCTGATTTATCAGATCTGGTCGCTGGCGGTGACCGGCGAACTGCAGAAGGCCGTTTCCATGGCGAAGCCCCTCGCCGAACGCTTGCTGGATGAGCGGCGGTCACTCGACTACCCGACCTACAACGCCGCTTGTGCGACCACAGCGTGTCTCGCCTTCGAGCAGCCTGAGGCAGCGCTCGAGTGGAGCAACCGCCTCGAGGGGCGGCCGCAAGCGCACGCGGTGTGGGCTGCCACCGTGCTCTATGCAAGCACGCACGCTTCAGCGGGAGAGGTCTCCACGGCGGTTGATCTCATGAACGATGTTGCGGGACGACTGCGCCGGGCCGGACGCAGCCCCTGGCCGGACCTGCTGGTGCCCGCCATCGTGTTGGCGCGCCAGGCAGGAGAAACTCAGCTGGCAGAAAACTGGTACGGGGCGATTCGTGCGGCGAAGCAGCCGCAGCAGATGTTTCACACGATTACCCTCTACCGCCAGCTGCGTGGGTTGCTGACCCCTTCGAACTCGCCGCCGTCGCTGGAAAGCGCGGGTGCCGCGGCGCTCGATTGGTGCAACGAGCTCTGAGCGAACGCTCGCCGACAGCGCGCTGTGTGCCGGTGGGGCGCGCCAGTCCTCTATTCGCTAGCTGACTGGCCGTCGCATCAGCCAGATACTCGGTCCGTCATCACCAAGCTGCCGCTCTTCAACGACCTCGAAGCCAAAGCGCTCGTACAACGGGTTGTTCCGGATATTCGATGACTCCAGAT
>JBCDDI010000221.1:0-6265 GCA_039180365.1 Pseudomonadota bacterium | reverse complement strand
GCACCACCTGCTCCCCTTCATCGGTCGGGCGCACGTGGCTTACATTCCCGACGGTAAAGTCGTGGGGTTGTCGAAGGTTGCGCGCATAGTCGATATGTTCGCCCGACGCCTGCAGATTCAGGAGCAGTTGACCTTCCAGATTGCGAATGCCGTGAAGGAAGTCACTGGCGCTCAGGACGTTGGCGTCGTCGTGGAAGCGCAACACCTGTGCATGATGATGCGCGGCGTAGAAAAGCAGAACTCGCAGATGCAGACATCGGCGATGCTCGGCGGGTTTCAGGACAGCCCGGCGACCCGTATGGAATTCCTGAATCTCCTGAAGCGTTAAAGTTGATGTCCCGAGCGGTCAAAGCACCGAGATGAGGTCCCTGGCCCTTGCGCTAACATGGTCCTCGATCAGGGGCGGGGGAGTCCTTTATCAACGCTGAATTCCGCGCCTATCTCGGCGCCACGGCTTTCTCCGGCATGGCCTTTTCCATGCAGCAGCTTCTCGTCAGCTGGCTGCTCATCGGCGTGCTGCTGCTCCCGGCGGACCGGGTGGGTCTGCTCCAGGCGCTCATCGGCATTCCCGGGATCTTTCTCATGCTCTGGGGTGGGGCAAGCGCCGACCGGGCGGATCCGCGGGCGCTGCTGGTACGGGTCTATGCGGTTTCGCCGCTCCTGCCGCTGTTTCTCCTCGCCATCGATCAGGTGAGCACCCTGAGCGTCTGGGCGGTCACGCTCTGGGGTGTCGGCATGAGCGTCATGATGTCCTTCTCGTCGCCCGCGCAGCAGGCCATTCTCAATCGGGTGTCCGGCGATGCGGTGCAGCGCGGGGTTTCTGCCTCCACGGCCATCGGCTTCTTCGTGCAGATCATCGGCCTGCTGCTGGCGGGCCAAATGGACCGGGTGGGGCTGTCGAACGTGCTCCTCGTACAGGCGGTCTGCCTTGCGGTAGGTGCTTTTGCGGTACGGCGCATTTCTCCGGCGCCGCCTCTGGCAACGGGCCCGAAGACCTCGGCCCTCGCCACCATTGCCGCCGGGATGCGGGCGACCCTCGAGCACCGGGTCATCTTCCAGATTCTGCTCATCAACTTTGTTTCCAGCATCTTTAATGCCGGTGCCTTCATGACCGTCTATCCCTTCATCATGAAGCGGGTTTACGACGGCGATGCGTCCATGCTGGCCATCATGATGGCTGTGTTTTATGCGGGGGCGGCTTTTTCAAACATGGTCATGTTCCGGCTTATGCCCTTCGCCCAACCCGGGCGTCTGTTCCTGCTCATGCAGCTGTCCCGGATCCTCATTCTGCTGCTCCTTTGGATCCAACCCAGCTGGTGGCTGCTGGTCCTCGCCACCGTTGGCTGGGGTGTGAACATGGGATTCACGACAACGCTGGCGCGGACCATCGTCCAGGAATCGGCTGAGGCTCAGTATCGGGGGCGCATCCTCAGTGTCTTTACCCTCGGCATGATGGGAAGCGCGCCGATTGGCGCCATTGTGCTCGGGCTCGTCATCGAAGGCTTCGGTACGCTCAACGCGCTGCTGCCGGCGATGGCGGTATCTCTCGCGCTCTTTCTCTATGGCACGATCGCGACCGGCGTCTGGGGTTATCGAAGCCCGACGGCCGCCACCGCTGCGGAGGAGCCAGCCGCTGGTTGAGGCGCTTGCGGCGGTTGCCGGTCGCCGCAGTTGCCTTCGATCGCAGGTTGCGCTGCCGATTGGATGACAGGCCAGGGCCTCATCCGCATAATGCGCCGGCTCTGCCCCACGGATACCCCGGATGTTTCGTAACCTGCGCCTCTATCGAGTCAGCGCTGACTGGCCCGCTTCGGAAGATGCGCTCTCCAACCAGCTGCAGAATGTGCCCTTTAAACCCTGTGGTTCCTTCACGGAGCGCAGCGCCGGCTGGGAGCCACCGGTGGCGGACCTGCCGGATCTTCTGGCCCGTCGTGTTGGCGGTGCCGATTTCTTCCGTCTGAGAACGCAGAGTCGACTCATGCCGGCGGCGGCGGTGAACGAAGCCCTCGATGAACGCATCAGCGAGTTCAGCGCGCGTATGGATCGGCCGCCGGGACGCAAGGAGAAGCGCGACCTGAAGGATGAGGTGGTGGCCGAACTCATGCCGAAAGCACTTTTGAAATCCGACCGGACCTGGGGGCTCTTTCTCGGTCGCGAACGGGTCCTCGCGATTGATACCGCGTCTGAAACCCAGGCCGATCGTTTTCTCGATCAGCTCCGCTCCGCCTTCGGCTCTCTGCCACTGACGCCCCTCGAATTTAAGGATCCCGTGAGCAAACTGCTCACGGCCGTGTTCCTAGGCCAGGGCCCAACGGCATTTTATGCGGGCCGCGAATGCCGCATGCTCGATCCCTCCACGGGCAGCTCCTCCGTGAGCTGGATGGATATCGATCTGGCGGACGCCAGCGTGCAGAAGCACGTCAAGGATGGCCTCAAACTCGATCGTCTGGCGCTGACTTTCGATGAGGTTGCGAGCCTGGTACTCGATCAGGACTGCGTGGTCCGCAAGTTCAAGCTTCTCGGCATGGAGCAGGTTGAAGACGGCGATCCCCTCGATGAGGATCCGATCGGGCGCCTCGATGCGGAATTTGTGCTGATCGCCGGGGTTCTGAGCCGCCTGCTTGCGGGCCTCTCAAAGCAGTTGGGTGGCTTTGACTGACGTGCGTCTGATTCACGGGATTCTGGCACTTCTGCTCGCCATTCTTGGCGTGCTGATCGCGCTCTTGATTCAGGGTGGCCCCGAGGCGGCAACCGGTGCGGCCCATCCGCAGATTCCAGGCATGAACGTCGGTGGCGACGGGCTTGCCCGGCTCGGCGGCATGGGCTGGCTCATGGCAACGCTGCAGACCCTCGTGCTGTTGCTCATCCACGCGCTGCTGGCCCTCGGCGTCAGCGAACGTCATCGCACCTCGGTCTTCTGGGTGCTCGTGGCGGTCGGGGCTGCTTTGTCGATGGCCGTGTGGTGGGGCATGTATCTCAGCTACGTCACCTATCTCGCCGATGGCACCGGGCCGCTGCTCTTCGGCTATCCGGTCTCGACTGCACTTATGCTGTTCGGCGTTTTCCTGGCTGGCAGCTATTTCTGCGGTCTCTACATCTGGGGTTTCCGCCGCTTCATTTTCCCGGAGGAAGATGAGGCTGCCTATGAGGCGCTTCGAGCCGAGGCGCTGACGCCGCGTAAGCCCGAGCAGGAGGCTTAGCGGTGGAAGCCTATCGGGTAGAGGTCACCCTCGCTTTTGTTGCCGTTTACATGGTCTTCTGCGTGGTCGTTGGCCTCTGGGCCATGCGGCGGACGCAGGATGCGAGCGACTTTTTCGTAGCGGGCCGGCACCTGGGACCCTTCGTTGTGGCCCTGGCGGTTTTCTCCAGCACGCTGTCCGGTTTCGGCTTTGTGGGCGGCCCGGGTCTTGTCTATTCCAGCGGCATGTCGTCGCTATGGATGGTGATTGTCGCCGGCTTTGGCTACAGCATCGGCTTCTACCTGGTGGCGAAACGCATCCGCATGGTGGCCGGCGTGCGCAACGCGCTGTCGCTGCCTGATGTGGTCGCAGCCCGTTATAACAGCGAATGGGCCCGCGGGCTTACGGCGGTGACCATCCTGCTCGGCGTGATGGGCTATCTGGCCACTCAGATTCTCGCCATGGCCCTGGTCCTGCAATCGTTACTGTCCGCCACGGAAACCTTCGCCGACGTTTCGCTCCTGACCTGTGTCGCCTGGTCACTGGCGGTGCTCGTTTTTTACAGCGTCACCGGTGGAATTGTCGCGTCCGTTTATACGGATGTGATCCAGGGCGCGATCATGGCCGGCGCGGGGCTCCTGATCCTCGTGGCCGCTTCATCGGTTTTCGACGGCGGTCTACCCGAGGCGACGTCTATCATCATGGCGGACGACCCGGAAGCGGGGTTGCCCTTCGGCACGCTCGGCATGATTACGGCCCTCGGCTGGGGCTTTGTCTTTGGCATCGGCCTTGCGGGACAGCCTCACCTGGTCACCAAGATGATGATGAACCGGAAGATCTCCGATAACCGGCTGATTTTTCCCGTCAGCCTCATCGGCTACGCGCTGGCGGCGCTGCTCTGGTTCTCCATCGGCATCGTTATGCGTGCCACGGGTCTCGACGGCAGCATGCCCATGCTCGATGCACCGGACGGAGCGGCCCCTGCGTTTCTCGCAACCTTCGCCCATCCGCTCCTGGCGGGCGTTGTCTTCGCCGCGCTTTTTGCCGCCATCATGTCGACCTCCGATGCGTTTTTGAACATCGGTACGGCTGCCGTTATCCACGACATCCCCAATGCCCTGCGCGGCCGCAGTGTCGAGAACGAGCTCTTCTGGGCCCGGGTGGTCACCGTGCTGATTACCCTCGTGGCCGCAGCCTTCGCCCTCTACTCCTACTACGGCAACGAGCGGCTCGTGGCGTTGCTCGGCGCCTTCGGCTGGGGGACCTTTGCGGCCGCCCTGGTGCCCGTTGTGGTCTTCGGCTTGAACTGGAAACGGGCAACGGCGAAAGCGGCCGTGGTGGCCATTGTCGCCAGCCTGCTCATGAACTTCGCGGTGGAGATATTTTCCATCCGACTACCGTTCGGCATCAGTGGCCCATTCCTGGCCATGACGACGTCCATGAGCCTGTTTCTCATCGTCTCGCTCATCGATCGGCCGCCGAAGCTGGCCGAGGACATTGAACGGATCCTGGATCTCTAAGGAACCTTTGTTTCTGGGTTGACCGCGAAGCTGCGCCGCAAAGAGCGACACGGGCCTCAGGGTACGGGACCCTTAGCCTCCGCCGAGAAGAGCTCGTCGAAGAGATCCAACCTGACCCGTTCCGGGTGTCGCTTCTGCCAGATCTGCCGGGTGCCGAATTTCTGCACGATGTGGTGTTCGGGGTCGTAGCTGCGCCAGGAGGGCAGGGCGGGCCCATTCGGATTGCCGGTGCGCGCGAAGTTCACCCAGTAGCTCGACACCATGTCCGCGAGGAGGAAGTCCCAACTCTCCCAGCCGAGGCCGACGATGCTCAGATTGTTGAAGTGATAGGGCAGATCCCCGGAGTGATAGGCGCCAAGGGCTCTCGGTGCTTTCGGGTCCCAATAGCCGCGGCGTTCGGGGATGTAGAGGTTGAAGGCGATGGCCGGATGGGTGAAGTGGTAAACCCAGGCGTCCGGTCCGCCGTCGCCAACGTGTGTTGCCCAGGCCCGGGACTGCCAGGTGAAAAAGCTGTGGGTCGACAGTTTGCGGAAGGCTTCCCGGGGATCATCGGCCGCCAGGTCCGCGTAGGCCTCGAGCACCCGAGAAGCCGCGTCCGGAAACCGATCCCGCACAACGGCTTCAAAGTCCGCACGGGGCATCGGCGGTAGGTCGGCGGCGAGCCCCCGGAATTCATCGGCAACATCACCGACAATGAGCGGCACCTGATTGAATCGGCCGGTACGGAAGCGCACTCGCGGGGCCTCCGGCACAATCCAGCCATCAACGATAGGACTGGATACCTGCGCCGTCGTTTCCGCCGCCAGGGTCAGCGTTTCCAGCGGCAGTGAGCGCAGATCGTCGAGCTGGGCGCCAGCAAGCTCCGCGGAGAGTGCGAGGCCCGCGGCTTCCGCTTCGGCGAGCGTTCGGTCAATAAACAGGCAGCCGCCGGAGATGCCGATGACGCCGCTCATAAGACCGGCACTCTCCGGGGACGTCATCAGCAGGCAGACGTCGATGGCTCCGGCCGACTGTCCGGAGATAACCACCCGCTCTGGATCGCCGCCGAAAGCATCGGCGTTGGCCTGCACCCAGCGCAGCGCCGCAAGCTGATCCATCAGTCCGTAGTTGCCGGAGGCATTGCGACCCGATTCCGCGGTCAGCTCGGGATGGGCAAAGAAGCCGAGCAGGCCCAGGCGATATTTGGCCGTCACAACGATGGCACCCTTGCTCGCGAGGTGGCTGCCGTCGAAGACAAGTGAGTCCGCCTGGCCCGTTGTATTCCCGCCACCGTGGAACCAGACCAGAACCGGCAGCGGTGCATCCGCGTCATCGGGGGCCCAGACGTTCAGATAAAGGCAGTCCTCGCTCGGATCGATGGCGCCCCGGCTGTAGATGGAGCTCACAGGCACCAGCGGCTGCTCGCAGTGGGCGCCGGCCTGAAGCGCCTCCCGGGGTTCTGACCAGGGTTCCGGTGCAGCCGGTGCACGCCAGCGGCCTGGGCCGACCGGCGGGGCTGCGAAGGGAATGCCGCGCCAGACGCTGACGGCTTCTTCATACTGGCTCGGACTGCCCAGTACCGGCCCG
>JBCDDI010000220.1:0-6318 GCA_039180365.1 Pseudomonadota bacterium | reverse complement strand
CTGCTGGCGGACATTTCCAAAGCCTACGGCGGCGTCTTCGCAGTAGTGCAGATGTTCCACCTGCTCGGCCTGGCACTCATGGGGGGCTCTGTGCTCCTCGCCGATCTCAGGCTGCTGAACGTGGTCATGACCGACGTGCCTTCGAAGGTGGTTTTCGAAAACACGCAGAAGCTTTTTAACATCGCCCTGATTGTGCTGATTCTCAGCGGCATCTTCATGGCCTCGGCCGTCTCCCTGAAGCTTTACTACAACGAAGCCTGGTGGGCGAAAATGGCGGGGCTGGGCCTTGGGATCCTCTTCGTCTACCTGGTGCGCAAGCCGCTCTTCACAAAATTCGACCACGACACCATCAGCCCAGCGGCCATTAAGGTCACCGCCATCTGCTCCATCGTCATCTGGTTCACGGTCGCGGCCTCCGGTCGCTGGATCGGCTTCTCCTGATTCGGAGGTTGTCCCATGAGTAAAGAAAATCTCGAACGTATCGCCTACGCCTTCGCCACGGGCGTGTTTCTGCTCGCTACCTGGTACTGGATCCGGCAGTGGAACAGCATGCTTGAACTCCTCGAAGCCGCTTACGGCTGAGGCCGAGCAGAGTCGTACCCAGGGCCGTTCCGGGGCTTAACAAAAACAGGAGAAGGCACGGGGAAGACGTTGAAGACGGGGATCATCGGGATGCTTCGGCGGCAGCTGAACTCCCAATGATTTCTATTATACGCCGACCCTCTGAAAATTCACCGTATCGCTTTTTCTTTCGTCGTGAAAAGATCCGCGCCCCCCGCTGAGACCGAGGAAATCATGGCGATCAATGTTGTGCTGTTCCTGCTCGTCTTGTTCTTTCTGCTGGCAGCCCTGGGCTGCTTCATCCACAGCCTGGAGAATCGGCGCCCCTGGGCCGTTCGCCTCGCCGTGGCCATGGCGCTCGCTAACGCCGGTACCGCGAGCCGCCACTTACACGACCCCGACTATTTACGTTATCTGCTTCGCGAGTTCGACCGCCCCTCCGGCAAACTCTCGGAAAACCCCAGAGAACTGGGCCTGGGCGGCGAGGCTTTGGACAGTTGGGCAGAGTCGCCACCGCCGAGCAGGGTGATCGAGTTCTGAGC
Organism: Pseudomonadota bacterium; assembly: GCA_039180365.1. Lineage (GTDB taxonomy): Bacteria > Pseudomonadota > Gammaproteobacteria > Pseudomonadales > Azotimanducaceae > SZUA-309. The sequence goes on along the minus strand of JBCDDI010000220.1, from coordinate 5,215 downwards.
TCAGCGCTGGATGAGGGATCAGGCTGAAGCACGCCTGTCTCCAGGATCGACGCTGCCGGTTCCCGCGCGTGCGTCGAGGGCCTGGAGGATCCGCTGATGTTCGTCCCGATTCAGTCGATAGCGGCTATAGATGAGCAGCGCGATGATCGCGGCCAACCCCATGACCGGCCCCGCGGTAAAACCCAGGCGGAACAGCACGTCTTCCGGCAACTGCCCGGGTACCGCCTCGAAGGGCAGCCGGACAAACAGGTCCAGCGTAACGCCGGCAAAGAAGTGCCCAAAGGAATACGACGCCTTCGCAAAAAACGCTCGCGCGGAATAGAAAAGACCCTCCTGGCGCCTGCCTGTCGCGAGCTCGTTCTGATCAACGATGTCGCCGATCATGGACATGATCGCCACAGAACCGACGCCCAGGGTGAAGGTGAATCCCGCCGCGTTCATGAGGAGTAGCGGCAGCAGAAGTGGATGCCCATTTTCAGGCATCCATTCGAGAAGCCGTAGATTCACCACGAGTTGCGCAAACAGCGTCGTGCCCGCCAGCGCCCAGAGCATCACCGGCTTCCGATCAAAGCGACGCATGAGGGGCGGTGACGAGAGCGCGCCGAGCATGGCCGCCGGGGCTGCGATCAGACCCAGCCAGCGAATCTGCTCCGGCAGGAGCTCCCAGAAATAGGTGTTCAGGAAGACGTTCAGCGTGTCGTAAATGCCGCTCGCGATCATGAAGAAGAAGTAGCCGATAAGAATGATGATGTAGTTGCGGTTGCGCATGGTGCTGAGGATCTCCGTCAGCAGCGCGAGGGGGGTCAGACGTTTCTGCTCGGCTTCTGCCACGGAAAGGTACGGCACATGCCGATAGGTTCCGGCCGCGCAACACCAGATACTGATCAACACAATCGCACAGGCCAGGAGCACCAGCGGCCCATAGGCCGCCGCATCAAGGTGCCCGGGAACCAGCTGACCATCGGACGCCCGGATACGCTCCCCGGCGAAAAAGTAGCTCCAGGCAATGAAGGCAAAGGACGCTCCGGCCACGTAGCCGACAACCGTGTTTGCGCTGAACAGCTGCGACCGCTGATGTTGGTCTTTGGAGAGCTCTCCCCCAAGCGCGAGATGGGGCACCGCATACAGCGTGTTAAAGGCGCGGCTGGCAATGGTCCAGATGCACAACCAGGCAAACAGCATCCACTGATCCCCCTCACCCGCCGCACCGACAGCGCTTTCCGGTGGATTGAAGATCGCAAAGATAGACAGGGCGAGCGGGACTGGTGCCACGAAGAGAAACGGGTGCCGACGCCCATGCCGGGACCGCCAGCGATCTGACACCACGCCGACCAGGGGATCGGTGATCGCATCGCCAATCATCGCCAGCATGATGGCAACGCCGATCAGCGTGTTGGAGAGACCGATGGCCTGGTTGTAGTAGATGGTGATGAATGTATTGAAGAGACCGAGATAGGCGGCTTCGCCGATGGCGCCAGTGCCGAACAGCACCTTGGTGCCGAAGGTGAGCGGGGTATGGGCGGCGCCGGCGCCTCCGAGGGGCTGCTGCGCCTCAGCCACTGATGCGGCTACCGGCAGGAATCGTCGGCGCTGCATCGTTCAAGGCATCGATGGCATAGCCCGCCGCCTGCTTGTAGCCGCGGAGATACTCATTCATCTCCGCGCGGGACATTACTGCGTCGATATCATCGAAAACGCTGCCGCAACGCTCATCGACGATGTTCAGAATTCCGAAGGGCCCCGCGCCGCGATTGCGCAGCACCACGGCAGAAATTTTCTCGCAGAGTTCTCGATCGTAGGCAGCGAGCGCGGATTGGCCAACACCCTGCTCCACGAAGTGTTTACCGAGCACGCGGGCATCGACGATAGCCTGCGTGGCGCCGTTGGAGCCCGTTGGATACATCGGATGCGCCGCATCTCCGAGCAGCGCCACCCTGCCATCGCACCAGCTCGGAATCGGTTCCCGGTCGATCATCGGGTACTCAAGCACCTCGGAAGCCGCTCCGATGAGCGCCGGTACGTCAAGCCAGCCGAAGCGCCACTCTTCGAAGTAGCGAATCACGTCTTGTGCCGGAACACGGCGGTTCCAGTCACCTTCTGTCCAACCGGTAGAGGGGTCGACGGTGATCTCGGCAATCCAGTTGATCGTCGCGAGACCTGTGGCCGCGTCCGCGGGGCTGATGGGATAAAACACGACACGCTGCTTATTCGTCCCCAGCCCGACAAAAGAGGCACCGGTGCGTACGGGCGCCGCCCGGCTCGTCCCCCGCCACATGATGGCGCCGCCCCAGTGAATGGGTGGCTGGTCCGGAAACATCTGCGCGCGGATCGCCGAATGGATGCCGTCGGCGCCGATCAACACGGCACCGTCCACGTCTCGCTCGCCCGCTGGCGTGGCGCAACGAACGCTTACCGCGCTCTCGTTCTGGGAGTAACCGAGAACACGATGGCCAGTATGAAACACATCCGCGCCCAGACGCTCGAGCACCGTCGTATAGAGCAGCATGTGCAGCTCGCCGCGGTGCACCGAGTACTGGGGCCACTGATAACCCGCTTCGAGACCGCGGGGCTCCGAGTAGATCTCGCTGCCTGTCTTGCCAACGAGCGCCCACTCACGGCAGCGCACGCCGACGCTGGCGAGGGCCTCATCGCTAACGCCGAGGTCATAGAGCTCACGCACCGCATTCGGCTGCAGGTTGATGCCAACACCGAGCGGTTTCAGCGTTTCGACCGCCTCAAAAATCTGGCAGGGAACGCCGATCTGGTGCAGCGTGAGCGCCGTCGCCAGGCCGCCGATGCCGCCTCCGGCAATCAGTACCGGTAACTGATCCATAACTTGGATCCTACACCAGGAGACCCTGCCGCCACCGCAAGCGTTCACCCGTCTGGCTTAGTACTTTCAGGTAATACCGGTCCAGGGGCGGACATCCGAGGATAGATCCATCGTGAACAGCCTCGGAGCTACCCCAATGAAAAGACAAGCTACCTTTCTCGGCGCCGCCGCCGCGGTTTTGCTCTGCGCGGGCACCGCACAGGCCGACCTGCAGGCCGGGAGCGCCCACGTGATCACCCTGGAGAGCCTGGGTTTCAGCAATCAGAGCGACGCCGAGTTTGGCTACTCGCTCACCGCGGCAGGCCACTCTCTCGTGATCGGCGCACCGCGCCGGTTGGTCGACGGCGTTCGAGCGGGTGCCGTCTATCAGGTAATCAGCGACGAAGGCGAGCCGCTCTCTGCCGGCACCGCCCGGGAATGGCACCAAGGCATCCCTGCCTCCGGCGATACTGACGCTGACTACGCCGCCGTTAGCGGATCGCCGGAAGAAGGTGACCGCTTCGGTCATGCCCTGGCTGCCGGGCGCCCCGGGAACAACAGCCACTACTGCGAGCCGGCCGTTGCTGAGCTGTGCTGGAAGATTCTTGTGGGGGTCCCCGGAGAGGGGCTCGACATGAGCAACAAGAACACCAGAGAGTTCGAGAACGCCGGCATGGTAAACGTGCTGGTGCAGCCGGTCGGCGAGTTACCCGGCGAAGGCACCTATCGCCAGCTCCGAAGCATCCACCAGGGCACCACGGGCATCATCGGCAAAATCGAAAGCGGTGACCGCTTCGGCGCAGCCCTTGCGGTCGGGGACTTCAACGGCGACGGCGGGGACGACATCGCCATCGGTGCGCCCTCGGAAGCCGTCGGCGACTACCTGCAGGCCGGTGGCGTGAACGTCATCATGGGTGATGTGGAGCGCGACTTCGACTTCCGTGCGGATGGCTGGACCGCCTTTAACAACACCGCCTGGAGCCAGCAGAATCTCGAAGGGCGCCGGGACGAGAACGAGTACTTCGGCCGGGCGCTCGCCACCGGAGATTTCAACGGGGATGGGGCAACGGATCTTGCCGTCGGGATCCCCAACGACTATGTCCGGCGCGGCGACAACTCGCGAGGCGGTTCCGTGCAGATCATCTTCGGGCAGGCCTTCGAACAATGGACCATTAACGAAGGCGGCTTAACGCTCCAGGGCAACGAGCTCATCAGTCAGAACGACAAAGGCGTGGCTGGCGGCACGGAAGCACCGGATCAGTTCGGGGCCGCCCTCGCCGCCGGAGATTTCAACAACGATGGCGTCGACGACCTCGCCATCGGCGCGCCCGGTGAGGCCATCGGTGATGTCCGCGGGGCCGGCATGATTCACGTGGTCTATGGCAGCAGAGGCCGCTTCAGTGATCCCAACTTTGGCGGCCTGAAAACTGGCGGCAAGGTCAACGAAATCGGCATCCACCAGAATACCAAGGGTGTGCCCGGCGGCGCTGAGGCCGGCGACCGCTTCGGCGCGGCCCTGGCCACCGGTGACGTGAACGGCGATGGCGTGGACGACCTGATCGTTGGTATTCCCGGCGAAGATCTGGCTAAGAACGCAGTGAAGAACGCGGGCGCCGTGCAGATCTTCTATGGGTCTGCCAGGGACGGCATCGTGCCTGCAAACAACCGCTGGTTCGATCAGAAGAATCTCAACGGCAGACTCACCGCCAACATGGAATTCGGTCACGCCCTGGTGGTGGGCGATTTCGACCAGAACGGCCGGGCCGATCTCGCCATCGGCAGCGACAGCTATCGCCCCGGGAATCTTATCAACCGCGAAACTATTGCCATCCCCGGCACGGTGACCGTCGTCTACCAGGACTGACTCACCAAGCAACGCAGCTGCTCGAGCTGCGTCACACCCAACGAAAAAGGGCCTGCCGGATGGCAGGCCCTTTCTGCAAGGAACGAAGCGTGCTGCGTCAGGAGCCGACGACGCCGCCGTTCTTCCGCGTGATCACCAGCGTCGCATCGCGCGGGATCGTCACACCATCGAAGTGCTTCGGGAAGTTGGTCAGGTCGGGATTACCGTCACCGGGGTGCTGCAGATTAGTGAACGCCGTCTTGTAGTCTGGCGTTGTCGCCCAACCGGTGACTTCATCGTTGAGCACACCGACGAGCAGCCGTTTCGGCTCCGGGTCCCCCGTGGTCGTATCAAAGACCGTGAGCTGATCCTGCAGATCATCGGGCTGACCGCCATCGGTGCCTATGAAGAGGCGACCGAAGGGATCTGCGTAAGCGGCATCGGGGTCTGTGAAAACCCCTTCCGTGCCCCGTGTGGACGAAGCGAGGAGATAGATTTCCCACTTGAACGTGGTACCCAGGCCGTCGTTGTCGTCCACCGTGTTGATGATGTGCCCGTCG